>DASXIH010000394.1:0-5495 GCA_036498125.1 Thermoanaerobaculia bacterium | reverse complement strand
ACACCGAGGTGGTGAAGACGCTCGAAATCGAGTCGCTGCTCGACCGGACGGTGGCGAAACTCTCGGGCGGCGAGCGGCGCCGGGTTGCAATCGCGCGCGCCCTCCTCGCGAAACCCTCCCTGCTTCTCCTCGACGAGCCGCTCGCCGGGCTCGATGCAACTCGTGCGTCGCGGATCATCGAGATGCTGCAGAAGATCGACGCGCCAATCCTTTTCGTCTCGCACAACCGCGAGGAGATCGCGTCGCTTTGCGATACCACCATCGAGCTCGATCACGGCGTCACGCGCTCAACGGGATCTCGCTCATGAGCGCAAGAACGTTCTTGTCCGGATCGCGGAAGAAGCCCATCCACACCTCGCGATCGGCGAGCCGGGCTATGAGATGTGGCTGTTCGACGACCTCCGCCCCTTTCTGAGCCACGTCGGCGAACGAGCTCTTGATGTCGCTCACCGAGAAGTAGATGACGGAGCTGTGATTCGCGAACTCCTCCTGCTCCGGCTTGTCGAGCATGATCCGGACGCCGCCGCAGTCGAAGAACGCGAGGTTCGGTCCTGCCTGGAAGAGAAACGTGAGGCCGAGGACGTCGCGATAGAACGCGATCGCGCGGCCGACGTCCGTGACCGGTATCGCGATCTGGCCGATTTTCTCGATTCGCATGCCGATATGATCGCTCCGACATGGGTTCTCTGCTCACGAAACTCTCGGAAATCACCGGCGCCGCGTTTGCGGAGTACGGGGCTGACTTCGCGTTCGGGCGCGTGATCGTCTCGAACCGGCCCGACCTCTGCGACGTGCAGTGCAACGGGGCGTTCGCGGCGGCGAAGATGCTGAAGAAGGCGCCGCCGCAGATCGCGAGCGACATTCGGGAGCGCATCGCGGCGCATCCGGCGTTCAGCAAAGCGGAAGTCGCGGGCGGATACCTGAACCTGACGCTCTCGGACGAGTGGCTGATCGCCGAGTCCGGGGAGCGCCTCGACGCCATCCGCGCCGAACAGAAGCTGAAGATCATCGTCGACTACGGCGGCGCGAACGTCGCGAAGCCGTTGCACGTCGGGCACCTCCGCTCCGCGATCATCGGCGAGAGCCTCAAGCGCATCTGCCGCTCCCTCGGGCACGAGGTCATCGGCGACGTGCACCTCGGCGACTGGGGCCTGCAGATGGGGATGATCATCCACGAGCTCTCCCTCCGCTTCCCCGGCGTCACCGACCCGCCGGTCACGCTCGACGACCTCGACGAGATCTACCCGAGCGCGAGCGCCAAGTCGAAGAGCGACGAGACGTACCTGAACGCCGCACGCGAAGCGACGGCAAAACTGCAGGCGGGCGATCCCGCCTATCGCGCGCTGTGGCGGAAGATCGTTAGCCTCTCCATCGCCGATCTGAAGAACGACTACCAGAAGCTCGAAACGTACTTCGACCTCTGGTACGGCGAGAGCGACGTCAACGACCTCATCCCGGCGCTGATCGAACGCCTCAAGCGCGAAGGCTTCGCGCGCACGAGCGAGGGCGCGCTGGTCGTCGACGTCGCGGAGCCGGACGACAAGCAGGAGATCCCTCCCGCGATCCTGCAAAAGGCCGACGGCGCCGTCCTCTACGCCACGACCGACCTCGCCACGATCGAGATGCGCGTCCAGGAGATGCATCCCGATCTGATCCTCTACGTCATCGACAAGCGGCAGTCGCTGCACATGCTGCAGGTCTTCCGCTGCGCCTGGAAGACCGGCGTCGCGCCGCAGTCGCTCGCGATGGAGCACGACGGCTTCGGCACGATGAACGGGCCGGACGGCAAGCCGTTCAAGACGCGTGCGGGCGGGACGATGAAGCTGAAAGACCTCATCGACCTCGTCACCACGCGGGCCGAACAGCGGATCGAAGAGGCGAACGTCGCGGCCGGGCTCCCCGAGGAGGAGCGGAAAGAGATCGCTCGGATGGTCGGCGTCGCGACGCTGAAGTTCGCCGACCTGTCGAACACACGGACGAAGGACTACGTGTTCGATATCGACCGATTCTCGTCATTCGAGGGACGCACCGGCCCGTACCTGCTGTACACCGCTGTTCGTGCGAAGTCGATCCTGCGCAAAGCGGAGGAGCGCGAAGCAGCCCTCGGAACACTCATCGCGCCGCGCGACGCCGTCGAGCGCGACGTCCTTCTCTCGCTCGCCCTTTTCCGCGACAAGGTCCTCGCCGCATTCGCGAACCGCGCCCCGAACGAGATCGCCGACTATACGTACGAGCTCGCGTCCCGCTTCGCCCGCTACTACCACGAGCACCACATCCTCTCGGAGGAAGACGAAGCCGTCCGCGCCTCGTCGCTGGAGCTGGTCCGCCGCGTGCTCGACACGCTCGTCCTCTCGCTCGACCTCCTCGGCATCGACGTGCCGGAGCGGATGTAGCGGCCCCCGCCCCTTTCGAACTTCTTTCGCTTTCCTTTCGCCCCTCCTACGGACTTAGAGAGCGGCGCAGATCAATGCTCGATGCGTGACGTCCGACAGCATCGCCATCGCCCTCCCCGCCCACCTCCCGACCGCGCGCGCGGTGCTGATTCACGGCCGGCGGCTCGCACGCCACCTCGGCCTCGGGTGGATCGCGGTCTTCGTGCAGCGGAAGCGCGACGAGCGGGTGAACCGGATGGCGGAGCTGGTCAGCGAGTCGGGCGGAACGCTGGTGTACGAGCGCGCCGACGACGTCGCCACGGCGGTCATCGAGATCGCCGAACGGGAGCACGCGGCGATCCTCGTCATCGGCTCCTCGCGCCGGCCGCGCATCCTGAGGCGGCTGATCCGAGGAGAGACGGAGCGGATCCTTCGCGCGCCGCGGCCGTTCGACGTCGTCGTCGCCCGCGAGGAGGCGGTTTGAACCTCAAGCGGATCATCATCGGACCGCCGCGCGACGTCTCCGACCCTCACATCTTCCACCACGTCTCACTGATCGCCATCCTCGCGTGGGTGGGCCTCGGCGCCGATGGCTTGTCGTCCAGCGCATACGGCCCCGAGGAGGCGTACAAAGCGCTCGGACCGCACGCGCATCTGTCGATCCTCATCGTGGCGATGACGGTCGTCACGATCGCCGTCATCTCCATCGCCTACTCGAACCTGATCCACCACTTCCCGGGCGGCGGCGGGGGATACCTCGTCGCGTCGAAGCTCCTCGGCAATCGCGTCGGCGTCGTCAGCGGATGCGCACTGCTCGTCGACTACGTCCTCACCATCACCGTCTCGATCGCGAGCGCGTGCGACCAGCTCTGGTCGATCCTTCCGCTCCGCTGGCTGCCGTACAAACTCCCCGCGGAGTTCGTCGGCCTCGCGCTTCTGGTCGTGCTGAACCTGCGCGGCGTGCGCGAGTCGGTGAAGATCCTCGCGCCGGTCTTCATGCTCTTCATCGTCACGCATGCGGCCGCGATCACGTACGCGATCGGGAGCCACGTTCAAGCGCTCCCCTCGGTCTTCCGCGAGGCGCACTCCGACTTCTCGCACTCCGTGCAGGCGATGGGCTGGCTCCCGCTGATCCTCATCCTGCTCCGCGCCTACTCCCTCGGCGGCGGCACGTACACCGGCATGGAGGCGGTGTCGAACGGGGTCGTGATGTTGCGCGAGCCGCGCGTCCGCACCGGCAAACGGACGATGGCGCTGATGGCGACGTCGCTGGCGATCACCGCCGGCGGAATCATGTTCGCGTACCTCCTGACGAGCTCCCATCCGGTCGAGGGACGCACGATGAACTCGATCATGCTGACGAACCTCTTCGGACGGTTCACGTGGGGACACGCATTCGTCATCATCAGCCTGGCGGCGGAGGCGGCGCTGCTCTTCGTTGCGGCGCAGACCGGCTTCCTCGACGGCCCGCGCGTCCTCGCGAACATGGCGATCGACTCGTGGATGCCGCACCGCTTCAGCCAGCTCTCCGACCGGCTCGTGACGAAGAACGGCATCTACGTCATGGGCCTCGCCGCCGCCGCGTCGCTGCTCTACACGCGCGGCGACATCGGCACGCTCGTCGTCATGTACTCGATCAACGTCTTCATCACGTTCTCGCTGACGGAGCTCGGCATGGCGCGGCACTGGATCAAAGACCGCGCGAAGGAGCCGCGCTGGAAGAGCCAGCTCGCGATTCACGGCACCGGCCTCGTGATGTGTCTCTCGATCCTTTGCGTCACCACGTATGAGAAGTTCTCGCAGGGCGGCTGGATCACGGTCGTCATCACGAGTCTCACGATCGCACTCTGTTTCGCGATCCACCGCCACTACGAGAGCGTGCGGCGGTCGCTGCATCGGATGGACGACATCCTCATGTCGGTGCCCGCGCCGCAGACGATCGAAGAAGTCGCGCCGTCCGATCTCGATCCGAAGCTGCCGACGGCGATCATCAGCATCAAAGGATTTTCCGGCTTCGGCATCCACCAGATCCTCTCGATCCACAAGGCGTTCCCCGGCTACTTCAAACAGTTCCTCTTCCTCTCGGCGGCGATCGTCGACTCCGGCAACTTCAAAGGCGCCGAGGAGCTCGGGCACCTCGAGAAGACGACCGAGGAGTCGCTGAAGAAGTACGTCGCGTGGGCGCAGGGGCACGGGTTCAAAGCCGACTACCGGATGGCCGTCGGCACCGAGGCGGTCGAGACGGTCGAAGAGATGTGCCGCATCCTCGCCGAGGAGTTCCCGCGAGCCATCTTCTTCATGGGGCGGCTGATCTTTCGGGAAGAGCGATGGTTCCACAAGCTGCTGCACAACGAGACGCCGAACGCCATCCAGCGCCGCCTGCAGTTCCAGGGCATTCAGGCGATGGTGCTGCCCATCCGGGTACTGGAGTGAGGCATGATTGGAATGTGCGCACGTTCACGCGCGCCCTCCTCGCGCTAGTCATCGTCGTGGCGGTGACCGCGGCCGCGCTGCGCGCCGGCGCGAACGCGGCGACGGTCGGCTTCGCGTACTTCATCACGATCCTCGGCATCGCGATCTGGACCAACCTCGCGACCGCGCTCGTCAGCTCCGTCGTCGCGACCGGCTGCTACAACTTCTTCTTCCTGCCGCCGGTCCGCACCTGGACGATTCAGGAGCCGGCGAACTGGGTCGCGCTGGCGTCGTTTTTCGTAGCGTCGCTCGTCGCAACACGCCTGGTCGTTCGCGCGCGCAATGAAGCGGAGGAGGCCGAGGCGCGCACGAAAGAAATCTCGGCGCTCTATGCGCTCAGCATAGACCTCTTCACCGCGACCAACCGCGTCGGCGCCCTCGGCGAAGCCGCCACGCGCGCGCTGGCCAACGTCGGCGCGAGCGGCGGAGGCTTGATCCTCTTCGGCAGCGGCTCATATGACCAGCGGACCGTCTCATGGAGCGGGCCGCCGCAAGAGGAGATCGAAGACCTCATCGCCGGCATTGCCCGCCACAAGGCGACCGTCGAGCTGCCTGCGATGACCGGCCGCGACGTCTACCTCCCGCTGAACATCGGCGGCAACATCACCGGAGTGCTCGCGGCGCGCGGGACGAACGCGACCGTCCGCGCGC
>DASXIH010000393.1:0-13487 GCA_036498125.1 Thermoanaerobaculia bacterium | reverse complement strand
GGACGAGATCGCCGAGCGTGCGGATGTTGGCGTTCTTGAGGCAGTTCGCGGAGCGGACCGAGAGATCGAGCTCTTCGATCGGCTTGCCGAGCATCTCGGCCATGCGCGGATCGACTTCGGGAGCGGTGGTCTCCTCGATCTGCTCGCCGCGGGTCTCGAACGCACTGAAGATGCGGAGGTGATCGCCGAGGAGCTCTGCCGCGAGGCTGATGGCTTCCTGCGGCGAGACGGCGCCGTTGGTCCAGACTTCGAGCACGAGCTTGTCGTAGTCGGTGGTCTGGCCGACGCGGGCGCCTTCCACGTGATAGTTCACGCGGCGGACCGGCGAATGGATCGAGTCGATCGGAATGTAGCCGAGCGGAAGATCGCCGTCGGCGTTACGGTCGGCGACCTGGTAGCCGCGGCCGCGCTTCAGACGCGCCTCGAGCTTGAGCGAGCCTTCCTTCGAAAGCGTCGCGATGTGAGCCGTCGGGTCGAGGATCTCGATGTCGGCGTCCTCTTCGAAGTCGGCGGCGGTGACGACACCGGGGCCTTTCTTCTCGAGGTACAGCGTCTTCGGACCTTCCCCGTGCAGCTTGAAGGGAACCTGTTTGAGGTTGAGGACGACGTCGGTCATGTCCTCGACCACACCCTGGAGTGAAGAGAACTCGTGGAGAACGCCTTCTACGCGAATCGCACTGATCGCCGCTCCCTCGATCGAGGAGAGCAGGACCCGGCGGAGCGCATTACCGATCGTCGTGCCGAACCCGCGTTCGAACGGCTGGGCGACGAAGCGACCGTAGTTCGGGGTGAGGGATTCGGAGTCGTAATCGAGCTTCTTCGGTTTCTGGAAATCGGACCACAACATATCAGCGGCCTCCTGCATCAGCCGGCGGACAGCCGGCCAGTCTTATTACTTCGAGTAGAGTTCGACGATGAGCTGTTCCTGAATCGGGAGACGGATGTCTTCGCGCTTCGGAACGTCGACGACCGATCCAAGGAACTGGTCGGGGTTGAGTTGGAGCCACGCGGGGATTCCGCGGCCGCTGGCCGTCTCGACGGCCTGGCGGATCTGCTCGTTCTTGCGGCTCTTTTCGCGAACCTGGATCGCATCGCCCTTACGCACCTGGTACGAGGGGATGTTGATCTTCTTTCCGTTGACCTCGATGTGTCCGTGGCGGACGAGCTGACGAGCCTGTGCGCGCGACGCCGCGAACCCGAGCGAGTAAACGACGTTGTCGAGCCGGAGCTCGAGCTGGCGGAGCAGGTTCTCACCGGTGATGCCGGTCTTCTTCTCGGCGCGCGCGAAGTAGGTACGGAACTGCCGTTCGAGCAGGCCGTAGATGCGCTTGACCTTCTGCTTCTCGCGAAGCTGGATGCCGTAGCCGAGAACCTTGGAACGGCGGCGGCCATGCTGGCCGGGCGCGTAGTTGCGGCGCTCGATGGCGCACTTGTCCTTGAAACAGCGGTCGCCCTTCAAGAAGAGCTTCATTCCCTCGCGACGGCAGAGCCGGCAGACAGGGTCGGTGTAACGAGCCACTATGCCTCCTGTAGTTCGCACCCGCTCCACCATGGAGCGTTGCGTGGACGACGGCAGCTGCTCGCCGTCCGGTACTGCGATCGGTGCGACGCGCACCGACGATTGGTTACTGGTGACTGGTCATTGGTGACTGGCGGGATTTCACCCGTGACCAATGACCGGTAACTAATGACCTGCTTTGCAATGACACGAAGTCGCACGCCGCGTTTTGCGCGGCCTGCGACAGGGAGAACCGTGACGCGACCGGGCGTCAGACGCGGCGCCGTTTCGGCGGACGGCAACCGTTATGAGGAATCGGCGTGACGTCTTTGATCGACTTGATGTCGAGGCCGGACGCCGCCAGAGCGCGGATGGCTGATTCGCGACCCGCGCCGGGACCTTTCACTTTGACGTCGACGGAGCGGACGCCATGCTCCTGCGCCAGCTGCGCCGCATTCTGGGCGGCCACCTGGGCGGCGAACGGCGTTCCCTTGCGCGAGCCCTTGAAGCCGATACGGCCGGCGCTGGACCACGCGAGGATGTTGCCCATCGGATCGCAGATGGCGACGATGGTGTTGTTGAAGGTCGCGGCGATCGAGGCGACGCCGTGCGGGATGTTCTTCCGCTCCTTGCGCTTGCCCGACTGGCGGCGCGCCCCTGCTGCGGCGCTCTTTCTAGGTGCTGCTGCTGTAGCCATTGTTTTCCTTTGTTACTAGTCACTAGTGACTAGTCACTGGTGACTTATTTCTTGGTCGCCTTCTTCTTGCCGGCAACAGCGCCCTTACGGGGGCCCTTGCGGGTACGCGCGTTGGTGTGGGTGCGCTGGCCGCGGACAGGGAGGCCGCGGCGATGCCGCATGCCGCGATAGCAGTTGATCTCCATCAGCCGCTTGATGTCGAGGCCGGTGTCCTTGCGGAGATCGCCCTCCACTTTTCCCTCATCCGTGATGACCTGCCGGATCTTGCGAACGTCGTCCTCGGACAGGTCCTTGACGCGGACGTCGCGGTTGACCTGCGCCTTCCCGAGGATGTCCTTCGAGCGGGAGCGGCCGATGCCGAAGATGTACGTGAGACCGATCTCGACTCTCTTGTTCAGCGGGAGATCTACGCCTGCGATACGAGCCATTGTCCTCTTCCTATCCCTGACGCTGCTTGTGCTTCGGGTTCTCGCAGATGATGCGAATCACGCCCTGGCGCCGGACCACTTTGCACTTGGTACAGATCTTTTTGACTGATGAACGAACTTTCATGGTTTCAGCTCACTTGTATCGGTATGTGATGCGCCCTCGCGTCAAGTCATATGGCGAGAGCTCTACGAGAACCTTGTCGCCGGGGAGAATGCGGATGAAGTGCTTTCTCATCTTGCCGGAGATGTGCGCGAGAACTCTGTGCTTGTTCTCGAGCTCGACCTGGAACATCGCATTCGGCAGCGTCTCCAGGACTGTCCCCGTCACTTCGATGGCATCTTCTTTTTCCGACATGTTCCTCCGTTTACTTACCTGCCCAGGACCCACGGACCGTTGCTGGTGATGGCAACCGAATGCTCGAAATGCGCGGCGAGCATCCCGTCGAGCGTGCGCGCCGTCCAGCCGTCGGCGTCGGTCCGGACGTCCTGGATGACGCCATCCCGTCCGCCGCGCTCGATGCGCGACTTCAGCTTCGGACCGACCTCGCAAAGCATCGGCTCGATCGCCAGTACCATTCCCTCTCGCAGCTCGAGACCGCGGCCGCGGCGGCCGTAGTTGTAAACCTGCGGCTCCTCGTGCATCCGGCGGCCGATTCCGTGACCGACGAAGTTCCGGATGACGTGGAAGCCTTTCGACTCCGCGTGCTCCTGAACCGCCGCGCCGATGTCGCCGATGTGACGTCCGGGACGCATCTCCTCGATCGCGAGATCGAGGCACTCCTTGGTGGTCTGCATCAGTTCCGCAGCCCGGGGAGTGACGTTCCCGACGCCGATGGTGATGGCACCGTCACCGACGAAGCCGTCGAGGATCGAGCCGAAATCGAGTCCGATGATGTCGCCCTCGTGGAGCTTCGTGCGGCTCGGGATGCCGTGAACGATCACGTCATTCACCGAGGCGCAGACGACCGCGGGGTACGGCGGAAGACCCATCGGGGCGTAGCCTTTGAAGGGCGACTTCGCGCCGCGCTTCGCCAGCTCCTCTTCCGCCATCGCGTTGATCTGCGCGGTCGTGGCACCGGGCTTGACCATCTCCCGCATCATCTCGAGAAGCTCGAGGACGATGCGGTTCGCCCGATCCATGATCGCGAGCTCGTCGCGCGTTTTGAGTACCGGACCCTTCATTCGATCAAGCATGTTCCGATCTCGACCTACGACAGGGATTGGTTGATCCGTTCAAAGACCTCATCGATGGGACCAATCCCATCGACCTCGCGCAGAACACTCTTGGACTTGTAGTAGTCCGTGACCGGAATCGTGTCTCTATGGAACGCATCCAGCCGCTTACGAACTGCCTCTTCCGTGTCATCGGCGCGCGCGATGACTTCGGCCCCGCAGCGGTCGCACACGCTGTCCGACGCTGGGGGGTTGTTTTCGAGATGGTAGATGGCCCCGCAGGACGGGCATGTCCGGCGGAGGGTAATCCGGCGAACGATGGCGTCATCTGGGACCAGAAGCTCAGTAACCCGAAGCCTTTCGTTGCCATTCCCGACGATTTTGTCGAGCCCCTCGGCCTGTACGAGCGTCCGCGGGAAGCCGTCGAGGATGAAGCCCTTCTGCATGTCGGGCTTTCCGAAACGGTCGTGGACGATCCCAAGGATGAGGTCGTCCGAGACGAGAGCACCGCTTTTCATGATCGGAGCTGCCTTCATGCCGAGCTCGGTGCCGTCGGCCACCGCCTCGCGCAGCATGTCTCCGGTCGAGACGTGGGGAACGCCGAGCTTCGCGGCAAGCCGCTTCGCCTGGGTTCCCTTCCCGCTCCCCGGAGGTCCGATCAGGATGACTTTCATTTACCCGCGCCGCCCTCGAATGCGGCCGCGCTTCATGAATCCGTCGTAGTGACGCATCACGAGCTGTGACTCGATCTGCTGGATGGTGTCCATCGCAACGCCGACGACGATGAGCAGCGACGTTCCACCGAAGTAGAAGTTGTAGCCCATGCCGACGGTCACCCACTCCGGAAGCGCGCGGTCGAGCGCGGCGCCGACGCCGAACGGCAACTGCGCCACGTGCACGCCGGCGATCAGGAACTCGGGGAGGATGCAGACCGCCGCGAGGTAGATGGAACCGACGAAGGTGATGCGCGTCAGGACGCGGTCGATGTAGTCGGACGTCTTCTTGCCCGGGCGGATGCCGGGGATGAAGCCGCCGTACTTGCGCATGTTGTCGGCCGTGTCGACCGGGTTGAAGACGATCGACGTGTAGAAGTAGCCGAAGAAGATGATGCCGATGACCTGCAGCAGGTAGTAGAGCGGCTCGCCGACGCGGATCTGATTGCCGATCGCCGAGATCCAGGGGACCTGCTTGAACATGCCGGCGATCGTCTGCGGAATGACGAGGATCGACGACGCGAAGATGACCGGGATGACGCCCGCGGTGTTGACGCGGAGCGGGAGGTAGGTGTTCGCGCCGCCGTAGACCTTCCGGCCGACGACGCGCTTGGCGTACTGCACCGGGATGCGCCGCTGCGCGCGTTCCATGAAGACCACGAACGCGACGACCGCGACCATGAAGAGGATCAGGAAGAGCACGCCGAACAGGTTCCGCTGTCCGTTGTGGATTTCCTCGATGAGGCCGACCGACGCATTCGGCAGACCGACGACGATACCGGCGAAGATGATCAGCGAGATGCCGTTACCGATGCCGCGCTCGGAGATCTGCTCGCCGAGCCACATGATGAACGCCGTGCCGGTGGTGAGCGTGAGGACGGTCATCAGGGGGAAACCCATTCCCCAGAGGGTGTCCTGGACGTAAGCCGGAACGAGCGGCGCGCCGCCCGGAGCGGTCTGCGCCTTCAGCCAGAACGCCACGCCGAGGGACTGAATGATCGAGAGAGCGACCGTCCCGTAGCGGGTGTACTGGTTGATCTTGCGGCGCCCCATCTCGCCTTCCTTCGACAGCTTCTCGAGGTACGGCCAAACGACCGTGAGGAGCTGAAGAATGATCGAGGCGGAGATGTACGGCATGATGCCGAGGGCGAACACCGATAGGCGCCGGAGCGCGCCGCCCGAGAAGAGGTCGAGGAATCCGAAGACCCCGCCCTGCATCGCTTTGAAGAACTCGCCGAGAGCGACCGGATCGACGCCCGGGGTCGGGATGTGCGATCCGAGCCGGTATACCGCGAGGAGCGCAAACGTGTAGACGAGCCGCTTGCGCAGATCAGGAATCGCGAAGATGTTGCGGAACGTCTCGAGGAAGTTCAAGTTAGGCGATCTCCTGGCAGGTACCGCCTGCCGCTTCGATCTGTTTGCGCGCGCTGGCGGAGAACTTCGCCGCGTGGACGGTCAGCTTCTTGGAGAGCTTGCCGTCGCCGAGGACCTTGATGCCGTTGGGCGTCTGTCCCTTGACGAGGCCCGCCTTGCGGAGGGCGCCTTCATCGACGGTCATGCCGTTGTCGAAACGCTCGAGGTCCGAGACGTTCACGACGGCGTGCTCTTTCTTGAAGATATTGGTGAAGCCGCGCTTCGGCAGACGGCGATGCAGCGGCATCTGGCCGCCTTCGAAGCCGGTCATGCGCGAGAAGCCGGAGCGTGACTTCTGCCCCTTCTCCCCGCGGCCCGCGGTCTTGCCGTGGCCGGAGCCCGGTCCGCGGCCGACGCGCTTCTTCGCATGGCGCGCGCCTTTTTTCGGTTTGAGTTTGTTCAGTTCCATTGTCATTACACTCCGTAGCCTACCGTCATCCTGAGCGAAGCGAAGGATCTCAGGATGCGATGCCGTGGCATTTTGAGATCCTTCGTCGCTTCGCTCCTCAGGATGACGCTTCGCGTCACTCCACCACTTCGACGAGGTGTGGAATCTTCGCGATCATGCCGCGAACTTCCTTGGTGTCTTTCCGTTCCGCCACGCGATGCATCTTGCCGAGGCCGAGGGCCTTGAGCGTCTCGCGCATCTCGACCGGGCAGCCGATGCCGCTGCGGACCTGGCGGATGAGGATGGTCTTGGCGTCGTCCTTCTTCGCCTTGGCCGCGCTCATCCTTCAGCCTCCGGGTCTTCGACACGGCGGAGCGCCCTGTACTGCTCCTCATTGTGGAGCTGTTTGAGCGCTTCGAACGTCGCCTTGACGACGTTGTGCGGATTGGCGGTGCCGAGCGACTTGGTCAGGATGTTCTGGATCCCGGCCGACTCGAGGATCGCGCGCACCGGACCGCCGGCGATGACGCCGGTACCTTCCGAGGCGGGCTTGAGAAGAACCTTACCGGCGCCGTAGCGGCCGACGGTGGCGTGCGGGATGGTGGTCCCTTTCATGGCGATCTTCACCATGTTCTTCTTGGCGATCTCGATGCCCTTCTTGATGGCGGCCGGAACTTCCTTGGCTTTACCGGAGCCGAAGCCGACGCGTCCCGCGCCGTCACCGACGACGACCAGGGCGCTGAAGCTGAAGTTCTTGCCGCCCTTGACGACCTTGGTGACGCGGTTGATGTGGACGACCTTGTCGATCATCCCGCTTTCGCTTCTATCGTCGCGATCGCGGCGATCACCGCGCGGCGAGCCCTGTCCTGGGCGATTCATTGGACGCTGCAATCGGTGCCTCCTAGAATTCCAAACCGTTTTCGCGCGCCGCATCAGCGAGCGCTTTGATGTTGCCGTGATAGAGGTATCCGCCGCGGTCGAAGACCACGCGCGTGATGCCCTTGTCCTTCGCGCGCTTGGCGATCAACGCACCGACCGCTTTCGCAGCCGCCGCGTTGGCACCCTTGGCGCCCGAGTCCGCATCCTTCGACGAAGCGGAGACCAGCGTCTTGCCGGCCGCGTCGTCGATGACCTGGACGTAGATGTATTTCTGACTCTTGAAGATCGCCATGCGCGGACGCTGGCCCGTACCGGTGACCTTCCCGCGGATCCGTTCCCGAATCCGCCCCCTCGATGCCACTCTCTCTTTTGCGCGATCCATGACTATTTTCCTGCTGCCTTACCGGCTTTGCGGCGAATCACTTCGTCGGTGTACTTGATGCCCTTACCCTTGTACGGATCGGGCTCGCGGAGGGAACGAATCTCGGCCGCGGTCTGCCCGACGGCCTGTTTGTCGTTGCCGGTGATGGTGACGTGACCGGTCTTGGCGTCGACGGTGATGTCGATCCCCTCCGGGATCGGGAACTTCACCGGGTGCGAGTATCCGAGCTGGAACACGACCTCGCGGCCCTTCACCTCGGCGCGGTAACCGACGCCGATGATGTCGAGCTCTTTCTTGAACCCCTCGCTCACGCCGCGGATGTTGTTCGCCACGAGCGCGCGCATGAGGCCGTGAAATGCGCGGGTCTTGTTCTCCTCGTCGTGCCGGATGAACTGGACGACGTTGTTCTCGACGGAGACGCCGATGCCCGGAACGAGAGGGGTGGACAGCGTCCCCTTCGGCCCTTTGACCGTGACGGCGTTGCCTTCCTGCTTCACTTCGACGCCCTTCGGCAGCGAGATCGGCTTTCTTCCAATGCGCGACATGAAACGCTCCTTACCAGACCTGACAGAGCACTTCGCCGCCGACGCCCTTTTTCGCGGCATCGGAGCCGGAGAGGACGCCCTGCGAAGTGGAGACGATGGCGAGACCGAGGCCGCCGAGGACGCGGGGAATCTCGTCCTTGGCGCGGTAGACGCGGCGGCCCGGGCGCGAAACGCGCTCGATGCCGTGGATCACCGGCTCGCCGTCATCGGAGTAGCGAAGGTAGACGCGCAGCGTCGGCTGCGGCCCTTCCTCGACCACCTTGTAGTTGCTGATGAAACCCTCGCTCTTGAGGATGCGCGCGACCTCGACTTTGAGCTTCGACGAGGGAAGCTCGATGCGGTCGTGGCGCGACGTGATGCCGTTGCGGATTCTCGTAAGCATGTCCGCGATGGGATCGGTCATAGACATTCGGTTGCTCCTGGTTGTCTTTCTGCCGGTCTTACCAGCTGGCCTTGGTCACGCCGGGGACGTACCCGCCGAGCGAGAGTTGCCGGAAGCAGATGCGGCAAAGCTGAAACTTGCGCAGGTAGCCTCGCGGACGGCCGCAAACTTTGCAGCGGTTGACTTTGCGCGACGAGTATTTCGGCTTCCGCGCTGCTTTGACAATCATTGACGTCTTGGCCATTGAGTCTTTCTCCTGTCATCCTGAGCCGCGTCAGACGGCGAAGGATCTCCGACTACGTAGGGTGACGAGATCCTTCGTCACTTCGTTCCTCAGGATGACTGCTCTGTCGCTTCGCTCCATCACAGTCACTTGCTGAACGGCATTCCGAGCGCCCGCAGAAGGAAGCGAGCCTGTTCGTCATTGGGTGCCGACGTGACGATGGTGATGTTCATCCCCTTGCTCTTGTCGACCTTGCCGGCGTCGATCTCGGGGAAGATGACGTGGTCACGAATACCCAGTGTGTAGTTGCCGCGGCCGTCGAAGGACTTGGCCGGCACGCCGCGGAAGTCGCGGACGCGCGGCAGCGCGACGTTGATCAGGCGATCGAGAAACTCGTACATCTTCTCGCCGCGCAGCGTGACCATCGTACCGATGGCCTGTCCCTCGCGCAGCTTGAACGACGCGATGGACTTCTTGGCGCGGGTGATGACCGGCTTCTGGCCGCTGATCGCCGTCAGCTCTTCCGACGCGGTGTCGAGGAGCTTGGCGTTCTGGATCGCCTCGCCGACGCCCATGTTGATGACGACCTTCTCGACCTTCGGAAGCGCCATCGGGTTCTCGATCTTGAACTCGTCGGCGAGCTTCTTCCGGACTTCCTTGATGTAGGTCTCTTTGAGTCTTGCAGCCATTACGCGATCTCCGTGTTGCACTTCTTGCAGTAGCGGCTCGAGCCCTCGGCCGAGCGATGCGTGCCGGTACGCGTCGGCTCGCTGCAGCTCGGGCAGATGACCTGAAGCTTGCTCACCTGGATCGGCGACTCGCGCTCCAGGATGCCGCCCTGGCTGTTCTTCTGCGGGTTCGGCTTCTCGTGCTTCTTGAAGAAGTTGACGCGCTCCACGATGGCGGTTCCCTTCGTGGCGTTGACGCGCAGCACCTTCCCCTGCTTTCCGCGGTCTTTGCCCGTGAGGACGACGACGGTGTCGCCCTTCTTCACGTGCGACTTGTTCGGCCGCGCCTCGTCTTTATGCGTATGCGATGTTCTTCCGTACATTCCCATTGGATCTACCTCAGATGACTTCCGGCGCGAGCGAGATGATCTTCATGAACTTGCGCTCGCGGAGCTCGCGGGCGACAGGTCCGAAAACGCGCGTCCCCACCGGCTCGCGCGCATCGTTGATGAGAACGGCCGCGTTGTCGTCGAACTTGATATAGGAACCGTCACGACGGCGGCTCTCCTTGACCGTGCGGACGATGACGGCCTTGACGACCGCCCCCTTCTTCACGGTGCCGTCCGGCGACGCCTCTTTGACCGACGCCGTGATGACGTCGCCGAGGCGCGCGTAGCGGCCGGCGGTCGAGCCGCCGAGCATCTTGATGCAGGCGATCTTCTTGGCGCCGGTGTTGTCAGCGACCTGCAGAATCGTTCCCATCTGAATCATGACTAGTTCGCCTTCTCCAGGACTTCCTTGACGTTCCAGCGTTTCCGCTTCGAGAGCGGCCGGGTCTCCTCGATGAGGACGCGGTCGCCGACGTTCAGCGGGTTCTCCGCGTGCGCGAGGAACTTGCTCGTGCGCCTGATGTACTTCTGATACATCCCGTGCTTCACGAGGTTCTCGACCGCGACCACGACGGTCTTCTGCATCTTGTTCGAGACCACGGTGCCGATCTTGGTCCGCTCAGCGGTCTTCTTTTCGTTTGTCGTTTCAGTCGCCATCACACTCTCCGGTTACGCGCGCGAGCGCTCATTGAGCAGCGTCTTGATGCGCGCGATCTCACGCCTGACGTCGCGGATTTTCATCGGGTTTTCCATCCGCCCGGTGGCGCGCTGGAAGCGCAGCTTGAAGAGCTGCTCGCGGAGCTCGCGCTCGCGGATGTTCAGCTCGTCGATCGATTTGTCGCGAAGCTCGTTGGTTTTCATTGACCCGTCTCCGTCTGTTCGCGCGTCACGAAGCGCGTCCTGATGGGGAGCTTGTGGGCCGCGAGGCGAAGCGCCTCCTCGGCGATCTCGCGCGGCACGCCTTCCATCTCATAGAGGATGCGCGCCGGCTTGATCACACACACCCACTCCTCCGGAGCTCCCTTGCCTTTGCCCATACGCGTTTCGAGCGGCTTCTTCGTGACCGTCTTGTCGGGGAAAATCCGGATCCAGATCTTCCCGCCGCGCTTGATGTGACGGGTCATGGCAATACGACCCGCCTCGATCTGGCGCGCCGTCACCCAACCCGCCTCGAGCGCCTGCAACCCGAAATCGCCGAACGAGACTTTCTGTCCCCGCGTGGCGAGTCCGCGGCGCCGGCCGCGCTGCTGTTTTCTGAACTTGACCTTCTTCGGCATCATCATGATGTCGATCTCCTAATTGCGATCCCGTTACTGCGTACGGCGACGCGACTTCGTCTTCGCCATCTCGCCCTTGTAGAGCCACACCTTGACGCCGATCGTGCCGTACGTCGTGTTGGCGGTGGCCACCCCGTAGTCGATGTCCGCCTTCAGCGTGTGCAGCGGCAGACGGCCGTCCTGGTACCACTCACTGCGCGCGATCTCGGCGCCGTTCAGGCGGCCGGCCACGCGAACCTTGATCCCCTTCGCGCCGAAGCGGAAGGCCGACTCCATCGCCTTCTTCATGGCGCGGCGGAACGCGATGCGGCGCTCGAGCTGCGTGGCGATGTTCTCGGCCACCAGCTGGGCGTCGAGCTCCGGACGCTGGATCTCCTGGATGTTGATGTAGACCTCTCCGTTGACCAGCTTCTGGAGCTCGTCGCGGAGCTTGTCGACTTCCGCCCCCTTGCGTCCGATGATGATGCCCGGGCGCGAGGTGTAGATGTTGATGCGCATCTTGTTCGCCGTACGCTCGATGTCGATTTCCGACACGCCGGCGTGGCTGAGGCGCTTCTTGAGATCGTCGCGCAGCTTCAGATCACGATGCAGCGTCTCCGCGTACGTCTTCCCGGCGAACCAGCGGGAATGCCACGTCTTGTTGAAACCGAGCCGGAATCCGTAGGGATTGACCTTCTGACCCAAGATTGCCTCCGTTATCGCTTGGCAGCGCGCGCGCGGCCCTTGCCGCCGGTACGCTCGTTGACTGCTTTCACTTCATCCGACACGTGGATGGTGATGTGGGCCTTCCGCTTCTGGATGCGGTAGGCACGTCCCATCGGCGCCGGCTGCACGCGCTTCTCGCGCGGGCCTTCGTTGACGTAGATCTTCGAGACGACGAGATCGTCGACGTCGACGTTCGCCTCTTTATTCTCGGCGTTGGCGATGGCCGAGCGCAGAAGCTTCTCGAGGTCCTTCGCCGACGTCTTCTTCGTGAAGCGGAGGATCTGGATCGCTTCCTCGACCTTCTTGCCGCGCACGAGGTCGGCCACGAGGCGGACCTTCTGCGGAGAGGCCTTCAGGTACCTGAGAGTTGCAGTGGCTTCCATCGTCGTCTCCGCCTTATGCCTTCGCCGCCGGCGCAGCTGCCGGAGCGCCGCCCGGCTTCGCGCTCTTCTCGACCTTCTTGCCGCTGTGGCCCTTGAACGTGCGCGTCAGCGCGAACTCGCCGAGCTTGTGACCGACCATGTTCTCGGAGATGTAGACCGGGACGAACTTCTTCCCGTTGTGCACGGCCAGGGTGTGGCCGACCATCTCCGGAATGATCGTGGAGCGGCGCGACCAGGTCTTGATGACCTTCTTGTCGCGCTCGCGGTTCATGGTTTCGACTTTCTTCTGCAGGTGCTCGTCGATGAACGGGCCCTTCTTGAGTGAACGCGCCATTACTTGGTTCTCCGCTTGACAATGAACTTGTCAGTCGTCTTGTTGCGGCGGGTCTTGTAGCCCTTGGTGGGCTGGCCCCACGGGCTGACCGGGTGACGTCCACCCGAAGTCTTGCCCTCGCCGCCGCCCAACGGATGGTCGACCGGGTTCATCGAGACGCCGCGATTGTGCGGACGCTTGCCGCGATGGCGTGTGCGTCCCGCCTTGCCGATCGAGACGTTCTCGTGCTCGAGGTTGCCGACCTGGCCGATCGTCGCATAGCAGCGGATGTGGACTTTGCGCATCTCGCCCGAAGGGAGACGCAGCGTAGCCCAATCGCCTTCGCGCGCCATGAGCTGCGCGAATGCGCCGGCACTGCGCGCCATCTGTCCGCCCTTCCCTTCCTTCAGCTCGATGTTGTGCACCGTCGTGCCGAGGGGGATCTTCGAGAGCGGGAGAGCGTTGCCGACGAGAATGTCGGCCTCCGGACCGGACGTGATCGTGGTGCCGACGCCGAGGCCGTCCGGCGCGAGGATGTAACGCTTCTCGCCGTCGGCGTAGTGCAGCAGCGCGATGCGCGCGGTGCGGTTCGGATCGTATTCAATGGCTGCGACCTTCGCGGGAATCCCGTGCTTGTCGCGCTTGAAGTCGATGTCGCGGTACTTCTGTTTGTGACCGCCGCCGATGAAGCGGGAGCTGACCCGGACCGAGCCCGAGAAGTCGCTGACCGAGGGCCTGAAGAAGTCCGGCGGGCGCAACTCCAACGGCCGCAAGACAGCCCGTCACCGCGGCGGCGGCGCCAAGCGCCTGTACCGGAAGATCGACTTCAAGCGCCGCAAGGACAGGATTCCGGCGAAGGTCGCACACATCGAGTACGACCCGAATCGCTCTGCCTACATCGCGCTGCTGCACTACGCCGACGGCGAGAAGCGTTACATCATCGCGCCGCAGCGGCTGCGGGTCGGGATGACCGTGCAGTCGGGCCCGAGCGCCGACATCCGGGTCGGCAACAGCCTCCCGCTCGCCAACAT
>DASXIH010000392.1:0-2313 GCA_036498125.1 Thermoanaerobaculia bacterium | reverse complement strand
GGCGCGCACGAGGACGTCGTACACAGGCTGCGCGGCGTCCGGATTCACGGCGATGATTCCGATCTCGACGTTGTTCTCGCGCACCACCTTCTCGATGCGGGCCGCGTCGATGACGGGGATGCCGCTGCGCGACGTCCGGCCGATCTTCTCGGCGTCGTTATCGAGCAGCGCGATGATGTGGAACCCGTTGCTGTTGAAGCCGCGGTAGTCGGCGAGCGCCATGCCGAGGTTGCCGGCGCCGGCGATGACGATGTTGCGCGTCCGGTCGATGCCGAGCTCGCGCACCAGCTCCGCCTTCAACTTGCAGACGTCGTAGCCGACCCCGCGCGTGCCGAACTCGCCGAAGCAGGCGAGGTCTTTCCGGATCTGCGACGAGTTGAGGTGGAAGCGTTCCGCGAGCTCGTGCGACGAGACGGTCTTCTTTCCGATCGACGCGAGATACGTGAGCGACCGGAGGTAGACGGAGAGGCGTGCCGTCGTCAGTTCGGAGACTGTTTCTTTATCCGGGGTCCTGGATGCCATTTCGTTGTTACTGCTGCAACAACGCTTTCGCCGCGGCGCCGGCCATGTCGAACAACGGAGTCGGGTAGATCCCGATCAGGAGAATGCCGATCATCGAAATCGCGAGCGCGCCCGCAGAGAAGACGTCGCCGATCATCTCCACCGGCTCGCGCTCGGGTTCTTTCATGTAGACGTAGTAGACGACGCGCAGGTAGTAGTAGACCGAGATGATCGACGCGATGATGCCGATCAGCGCCACGGTCGTGTGCCCTGAGTCGACCGCCGACTTGAAGATGTAGAACTTCGACATGAAGCCGCCGGTGGCCGGCAGGCCCGCCAGCGAGAACATGCAGATCGCCAGCGCCAGGCCGTAGAAGGGACGGCGGAAGCCGAGGCCCGCGATGTCGTCGAGCGTCTGCGGGTCGTTCTGGTTCTTCGCGAGGAGCGAGACCACGCCGAACGCGCCGATGTTCATGAGCGCGTAGACGATCGTATAGACCGCGACGGCGGCCACCGACTCGTCGCGCACGGTGAGCATCGCGATCATCATGTAGCCGACGTGCGCGATGCCGGAGTAGGCGAGCATGCGCTTGAGGTCGCGCTGCACGATCGCCACGGCGTTGCCGACGAGCATCGAGAGGATCGAGAGCGCCGCGACCATCTTCATCCACTGGACGTGCGGCAGCAGCGGCGACATCGCCCAGAAGATCCGGACGAGAGCGATGAGCGTGGCGGCCTTCGGTGCGACGGAGAGCCAGCCGGCGACCGGCGTCGGCGCCCCCTGGTAGACGTCGGGAGCCCACGGGTGGAACGGCGCGAGCGCCAGTTTGAAGCCGAAGCCGGACATCAGGAGGACGAACGCGATCGTGAGGATCGGCGTCGACGTGCCGGTGGCGAACCACTGCGCCATCTTCGTGATGTTGGTCGACTGGGTCGCCCCGTAGAAGAGCGCTGTGCCGTAGAGGATGAAGCCGGTGGCGAACGCCCCCATGAGGAAGTACTTGAGGCTCGCCTCGTTCGCGACGGCGAGGCGGCGGTGGTAGCCGCAGAGGGCGAAGATGCAGAGCGAGAGGATCTCGAGGCCGAGGACGATGATGAGGAGGTCGAGTCCCTTCGCCATCATCATCATGCCGACCGCGCCCCAAAGCAGGAGCGCGTAGAACTCGCCCCCTTCGATCTTCTCGCGGTCGAGGTAGTCGCGCGCGAAGAGCGTCGCCAGCATCGTGGCGAGGAAGAACGTGATGTCGAAGACGCGCGTGATCGCGGAGATCTCGTACGTGCCGCCGAAGAACGTGCCCCCTTTGACGAGGTTCTCCGACCAGGCGGCCACGGTGACGAGGATGATCGTCAGCGGCCCGAGGATGGCCTTCGCGCGCGGCGCGAACGCGTCGACGAGGATGAGGATCATGCCGGCGACCGAGAGGATCAATTCGGGGAGGATGGCGTTCATCCAGCCCTGTTCGATGAGCGGATGAAGGGTCATCGCTGACCTCCCGCGCTCGCTTCCATCACGTGACCGCTCTTCTCCTGCTTCACGACGCTCACGAGCTCCTTCACGCTTGGCGACATCCGCTTCAGGAACGTGTTCGGGTGCACGCCGATCCAGACCATCAGGACGATCAGCGGCACGAGGGCGGCGATCTCGTTCCAGGCGATCTCCGGAACGTGCTTGTTCTCTTCGTTCGTCATCGGACCGTAGAAGACTTTCTGTATGAGCCAGAGGAGGTAGATCGCGGCGAGGATCACGCCGGTCGCCGCGAGCACCGCCGCCGCCGGGTGCGACTGGAACGTGCCGCTGAGGATCAGGAACTC
>DASXIH010000391.1:0-4262 GCA_036498125.1 Thermoanaerobaculia bacterium | reverse complement strand
CATTCTGGTTCTCGTACGACCTGATTCTCGCCGCCATCTGGTCCTTCAAGTGGAGTTTTCTCTTCTTCAACGTCTTTTCCTCCACTTCCTCGTCCGTAGTGATCTCATGCTTTCCGGTCAGCTCGTTGAGGCGGTCTTCGCAATGGTGGTGCTCCTCAACCCACTGCCGGAACTCGGGATCTTCTGCGGCGAGAATCTGTTGAATGTCAGCGGTACGATTCGACATCAGCTTTCCTCCTTCGAAGTACCAGATGAATGAAATCTTAGCACTGCGCCGAAACGCCCTCCGGATCGCCCTCGGGGTGGTCATTCTTTCCACACTGGTGAGTCCGCCGGGCCGCGAGCTCTTCTGCGGAGACGAGACCAAGTACTCCGAAGTCATCCGCGAGATGCGTGCCACCAGCCAGTGGTTTTTGCCCCCGCTGGAGGGCGTTCCGTTCACCCACAAACCGCCGCTCCACTTCTGGATGGTCGGCGGATTGACGTACCTCTTCGGGACGTATTCGATCTGGTCGTTCGTCCTCCCGTCACTGATCGCCTTCGGCCTGCTGATCTGGCTGATGCAAAGGATTGCCGGGCCAGTCGCCGCATACGTCTGCGCGACGTCACTGCTCGTTTGGGGCAGCGCCCAGACCGCCCGGATGGACGTCAGTTTCACGCTCCTGATCACCTTCGCGATCTGGCGGATTTCCCGTTTCCTCACCCCTCTCCCTCCGGGAGAGGGTGGCCGAAGGCCGGGTGAGGGGCGCGCAACCTACCTAACCCAAGCCGGCGTCGCCCTCGGCATCGCGACGCTGATCAAGGGCCCGATGGCGCCCGTGATCGCGATCCTCTTCTTCGCACTCGAATGCTGGCGGGAGCACAAGGTGCCTCGTGGCAAGTACGTCCTCGGCGTGCTCGCGATGATCGCCATCCCGCTCCTCTGGTTCATCCCCGCCATGACCCTCGGCGGCGGCGCCTACACGCACGAAGTGCTGCAGAAGCAGCTCGCCGGACGCGCCATCGGCGCCTGGGTGCATCAGTCGCCGCCTTGGTACTACCTGCTCCATTCGCCCGGGTTCCTCTTCCCCTGGTTCGCCGCCCTCGTGGCCGCGCTGATCGCGCGCTGGCGCGAGGAGCGGATGGCCATCAACTGGATCCTCGCCGTGCTCCTCCCGTACTCGCTCATGTCGAGCAAGCTGGATGTCTACATGATGGCGCTCATCCCCCCCGTCGCGATCATCGTGGCGAATGCAGTCGACCGCACCCGCCTCGCGAACATCATCACGCTGGCGGTCCTGCTCCTCGCCGCCATCGCCGGCCCGTTTCGATTGCCTGAATACACGAGCATCTTCATTGCCCTAGGCATCGCAAGCGCGATCGCCCTCGGTTTTTCGTTGATCAGCAGGACTCCACTGATATCCGCCATCGCCCTCGGCCTCGTCCCTGTGATGCTATGCGGCTATGTCGCTATGCGGCAGATGCCCCTCGTGAACGCCCTCGCCACCGACCGCCCCCTCATCGCGGCGCTCGAAAAACAGCGCGTCCCCGGCGATCAGATCGCGCTCTATTACTGTCCCCACTTGTGGGCCCACGACATGCCGCGCGACCTGGAGCACGTCCACTACAGCATCATCCCGAATCGGACGGTCATCGCCACGGCAAGGGCGCATGCAAAGGACATCGCGCCACAACTCGCCGGCTACCACGTCGTCGACTCCGTGAAGATGATCGGAAAGTGGTTCGATGTCTACCGAAGGTAAGCGGCGAACGGCGGCAGTCGCTTTCGCGGCGCTCCTCGCGCTCGCGCTCTTCTGGCCCGCGCCGGTCCTGACGGTCAACGACGTCTGCTGCCACGCGCGGCTTCCGATCGACGACCTCTCGTTCCTCGGGCGCGAGGCGCCGTCGTGGGACGTCGTCTACTGGTGCGTCGCCGGCATCTTCCTCATCGCGCTGCTGCAGACCGCCGAGTCGCGCGATTTCGGAGAGGCGTGGCGGATCGTGCGGAGAACCCGTGTAGTCCTCGGTCCTCGGTCCTCGGTCCTCGGGTTGGCGACGATCGGGGGCGTTGTCGCCGTCGCGCTCACGTGGCGCTTCGCCGACGCGCGGGTGACCGCATTCGCCGAGCGGATCGAGTCGGACCGGCTCGAGAACGCCATCCGCATCTTCAACCGCCTCGGCGGCGGGATGAACCCCGCGATGATCGTGATCTTCTTCCTCGTCGCCGGCGTCGCCTACAAACACCGCCGCTGGATCGAGTACGCCGTCGCGATGGCGCTCGGCGGCCTCGGCGCGGGCGTCGTGGCGCAGGCGATCAAGTACGCCGTCGCGCGCGCCCGGCCGGAGTTGTGGCTCGGCCCGTCCGTCCGCGCCCACGTTGCGGCCTCCTTCCCGAGCGGCCACACCATCTCCGCATTCTCCCTCGCCGGCGTGCTGCTCTTCGGCTCCCGCAGCCTGCCGCTGCGCGCCGCCGCGCTCGTCCTCGCCGTCGGCGTCGGCTGCGCACGCATCCTCGCGTTCCGCCACTGGACGAGCGACGTCGTTGCGTCTGCACTCCTCGCGTTGCTGGCCGCATCGATCGCGTGGCGCAGCGTTACCGCTGGAGAGTACAGTGACACTCCTGAAGAGTGAAGTAACACGTTAAGAGCGTGAACATATACGCTTTTAAGGTATAGCTGTACGCTCTTCGCGTATAGCCACACATACTAAGATCGCTGCTCCGAGTTGGAAGCGTGGAGAAGTACCCTTCAGGCGTAACATTCAGCTACTCTAAGAGTAGAATCACGCTGTCAAAGCGTAGAAATACACTCGTTGGAGGTGTAGATGCGAGCGTTAAGAGTATAGTTATACTTCTGAGGAGTACAGATGAAACGCACGATCGAAGAGGTCATCGAAGAGCTGCGCGCGCTGCGCAGCGACCTCGCGGACGAGATCCGCGGCATGACCGCCCAGCAGCGCCGTGACCTCCGCAACCGCACGAAGAGCTCTCCCGAACTGATTCTCGCTTCGGTCTCGGCGATCGGCACGTCCGACGCCGTCGCCGCCGCCGTCCGGCAGAGCAAGGAAGGGGTTCAGGACCTCATGATGGCCGACAAGCGTTGGGGCCAGCTCGAGCAGGAGTTGCGCGCGTTTCTCAACGAAGTCTCGAGCGCGGGCGTCGCGCGCCGCCACAAGCTCGACCTCATCGCGACGCAGACGTACGCCGTGGCGAAGCAACTCATCCGCTCCCCCGAGAACGCCGACCTCGTTCCGGTCTTCGAAGAGATGCAGGCGATCCGTCGCAAGAAGCGACGCGCGACGCAGGACCCCGAGGGCGAATCCTCTTAATGCCTCGTTGCCCGGCGGCGCACGGGCGGCGGGACGACAGTGACCGTCGCCGTGGCCGTGTTGTTCGACACGTGGTCCTCGGCCGATGACGTCGTCACCGTAAACGCTGACGTCACGTCGCCGGGGTCGGTCAGGCGTTCGGTGATCGTGAGCGTCGACCACGCGCCGCTCGCGAGCGTTCCGACGAGACAGGAGACCGATGGCTCCGTGGAGCAGTGTACCGACGACGTCACGAAGACTGCGGGCTTCGAGGTGGTCTGACGAACCGACACGCTCGCCGCGGTGCCGGTGCCAGCATTTGTGACATGAAGCGTGTACGTCACGAGATCGCCTGTCGTAACCGCAGCGGGCGTTGCATCGACGAGGAGCGCCAGGTCAGGAAAGACCGGCCGCGGGACCACCGTCAGCTCTCCGGAGCCCGTTCGCGGGGAGTCGGTCGGAAAGCCGGGGTTCGTCCAACTGACTTGCGATCCGAGCTGGTACGTCGCCGGAGTTGGAGGAGCGACAAACCGTACGTCGGCCATGTAGATCTTTGCCGGCTCTCGAGATGGGGGGAGAGAGGCGACCGTGCATGTGAGTGCCGTCGTACAACTGCCGTAATTCGGAGTCGCCGAAAGGACGACGCTGCCGGGTGGCAGCGTGAAATTCATGACGACGCCGGTTGCGGGATCGGGACCGAAGCACGTCACTTCGAAGATGGCGTCAACGACATCACCGGGGTAGATGGGGTGCTGATTGATGATGATCGCTTCGGGGGATACGTCGGCGCGCGTGATCACGAGCGCATCGGCGGTCGCGACGTTGTTCGCGAGGTTTCCGTCAGTCGCCGTCGTGGTGGCCGTGAGCGTCGAATGAATCGTCTGCCCGGCGACAAGAGCCGGCGACGCCATCAGATAGACGTCGAAAAGCGCGGCGATCTCTGAGTTGAACCCCGTTCCGCTGCACTCGACGGTGCC
>DASXIH010000390.1:0-9433 GCA_036498125.1 Thermoanaerobaculia bacterium | reverse complement strand
CCTTCGACAGCACCTTGATCGCGACATTGCGATCGAGGCGCGTATCCGTCGCGAGGTAAACCTCGCCCATCCCTCCCGCGCCGATCAAAGAATCGACGCGGTACGGCCCGAGCTGCGTACCAGGAGTCAATGTGTGCGGATGGTACAGCCGGAGGTTACGTGGTTACGAGGTTTCGAGGTTGCGGGTTTACAAACCTCGTAACCCCGCAACCTCGCAACCTACGCCCTAAGAAA
This sequence comes from Thermoanaerobaculia bacterium, assembly GCA_036498125.1. Lineage (GTDB taxonomy): Bacteria > Acidobacteriota > Thermoanaerobaculia > Gp7-AA8 > Gp7-AA8 > DASXHZ01. Next base: position 9,199 of record DASXIH010000390.1, on the reverse strand, counting down.
ATGGCACGTATATCCCCACGGCTTATTCTTCAAATAGTCCTGGTGATAGTCCTCGGCTGCCCAGAACGGGGTTGCGGCAACGATCTGGGTCACGATCGGACGCGGCCACTTCGGCTGCGCGCGCTCCTTCGCCTTCTCCGCCGCCTCGCGCTGTTTTTCGTCGTGGTAGAAGATCGCGGAGCGGTACTGCGAACCGCGGTCATTCCCCTGCTGATTCATCGTCGTCGGATCGTGCAGGCGGAAGAAGTAGTCGAGGATCTCGTCGTAGCTGACTTTCGCCGGATCGAACTCGATCTCGATCGACTCCGCGTGGCCCGTGCGGCCGGTCTTCACATCCTCGTAGACAGGATGCTCGGTCGTACCGCCGGTGTACCCCACCTCGGTATTGATGACGCCGGGCAGCTGGCGGAAGAGCTCTTCGACTCCCCAGAAGCAGCCCCCCGCCAGCGTGGCCTTGTTTGTCGTTTCCGCGCTATCGCGCGTCATTTCTTGCCCTCGAACAGCTTCTTGTACTCGCCGTAGCCCTCTTTATCGAGGTCCGCGACCGGGATGAAACGCATCGACGCCGAGTTCATGCAATAGCGCAGGCCCGTCGGCGCCGGACCGTCGTCGAACACGTGTCCCAGGTGGGAGTCGGCATGCTTCGACCGCACCTCGGTACGCGCCATCCACAGCTTTCGGTCGCTGCGCTCGACCACGTTCTGCGGGTCGAGCGGCTTCGTGAAGCTCGGCCAGCCGGTGCCCGACTCGAACTTGTCCTTCGACGAGAAGAGCACCTCGCCGCTGACGACGTCGACGTAGATGCCGTCCTTGTGGTTGTCCCAATACTCGTTGCGGAACGGCGGCTCGGTCCCCTCTTTCTGCGTGACCTCGTACTGCAGCGGGGTGAGCGACTTCTTCAGCTCGGCATCAGCCGGCTTGTGGTAATTCGACATCGGCTTCCCTCCATGAATGGGTGCGGCGCTGGTCGTGATCACCAATGCGCCGATAGCTGCTGCGAGAGCGGCTATGAGAAACGGGCGTTTCATCGTGGGCTCCTTCCGTTTGAACAACGATGCTACGCAATCGGGGATTTCGTGGATGCCCGAAGCCCGTCACGGAACAGTCACGGCAACCGTCAAGCCATGGCCGCAGCGCTGACCTCGGGGTGCGCGCGAACGAACTCAACCAGGCGCGGCAGATACTCGCGGAAGCGCGGAACGCGGATGCCGAGGGGGCCGAGGTCGCGGCGGGCATTCGTGGCGTCATAACGCGTCGGCTGGGCGAAGTAGTCGACCGCGGGCGCCGGAATGCGCAGGAGCCGGTAGACGCCCGGCACGTAGGCGAGCGCCCCCTTTGCGACGAACTTCGGCAGCGGGATGCGGATGATCTTGTGCCCGGTCGCCGACGCGACCGCGTCGATCGTCTCGTCGATGGTCATCGGATTGGGATCGGCGAGCTGGTACGTCTTCCCGATCGAGACGTCCGAGGCGCTGAGCGTATCCATCGCTTCGATGATGAAGTCGCGCGGCACGACGTTGAACGTGTAGTGCTTCGCGCCGAGGAGCACCGGAAGAAACGCGATGTGCGGCTGCCGGAGAATCCACCGCATCACGTAATACGGGCCGTCGTACTTCTGCGTGGCGCCGCTCTGCGAGTCGCCGACGACGACCGACGGCCGGTAGATCGTGGCGCGCAACCCCTCGTTCATCGCGCGCCGCACCTCGACCTCGGCGAGGTACTTCGTCTCCTCGTAATAGTTGTTGAAGCTCTGCCCTTTCTCGAGATCGTCCTCCGTGAAGTCGCCGTCGTAGCGGCCGCTCACGTAGCAGGTGCTGACGTAGTGGAACCGCTGCAGGTTCGGGAGCCGCTTCGCGAAATCGAGGACGTGTTTCGTTCCCTCGACGTTCACGCGCATGCCGGCGTCGCGCTTGACGGAGAGGTCGTAGACGGCGGCGAGGTGGTAGATCTCGACGATGTCGTCGCGGTCGATGCCGATCGGCGCCGTGATGTCGCCCTCGATCAGCTCGACGCGGTCACCGAGCGCCGCGGCGCGCTCGTGCGCGAGCGGCAGGAACTTCGGCTGGACGAGACAAACGACCCGCTTCTCCGGATCGCGCCGCAGAATCCGCGGCAGCAGCTCCGATCCGAGGAATCCGGGATAGCCGGTGAAGAAGACCGAGCTCACTTCTTCGTCGAAGACGCCGTGGCGATCAGGCCGATGCCGGCGGCGATCGCGGCGACACCGGCAACCAGCATCGTCCGGTTCTTCGACACGTTCTTCCGCGCGCGCTTGTCGATCTTCCCGACCACCTTCGAAATCTTCGGCTGCTTCATCAGCGCCTCGAGCGCCCATACCGTGAGCGGCGGCACGACCTGCTTGAGGATGTCCGCGGTGTGTGGTCTCTGTGCCATCGGCGTAATTTATCAGAGATAAACTCGCGGGATGCTGAGCATGCTCCTCGCCACCACGATCTCGATCAAAGCGGCGCGCGTCATCGACGGACGCGGCCACATGACGCCGAATGCCGCCGTCGTCATCGAGGGAAACAAGATCATTCGCATCGACCCGCACCCGGCACATGCCGACTACGACCTCGGCGACCGCACGCTCATGCCCGGCGGCGTCGACACTCACGTTCACATCCACTGGCACTTCGGCCCCGACGGCAAGTCGCATCCCGACAACAGCGACCACTCCGAGCCGCAGGAGGTCTATGCGCTGTACGCCTACGAGAACGCGTGGGCCACGCTCCAGGGCGGCATCACCACCGTTCAGTCGCTCGGCTCCCCGATCGACAAGACCGTCCGCGACGCGATCGCGCGGGGCGTGCTGCCCGGCCCGCGCATCCTGACCGCGTACGAGCCAATCGCCGACAACAAGCTCACCCCCGACGAGATGCGCGCCGCCGTCGACAAGCTCGCGGCCGACGGCGCCGACGTCGTCAAAGTCTTCGCCTCCCAGAGCATCCGCACCGGCGGCGGACCGACGATGTCGCAGGAGCAGATGAACGCCATCTGCGACGAGGCGAAGAAGCACAACCTCCGCGTCGTCGTCCACGCGCACGGACCGGAGAGCGTCCGCCGCGCGGTGCTCGCCGGAGCATCGTCGATCGAGCACGGCGTCCTGATCGGCCAGCCGGAGCTCGACCTGATGGCGGAGCACGGGACGTACTTCGACCCGCAGCTCGACCTCATCTTCCGCAACTACTTCGAGAACAAGGCGCACTACCTCGGCACGCCCGGCTACACCGAAGAAGGCTTCACCGCGATGCACGCGGCCGGTCCGAAGGCGCTCAACGTCTTCCAGCTCGGTCTGAAGACGCCGAAGCTGAAGATCGTCTTCGGAACCGACGCCGTCGCCGGAGCGCACGGCCGCAACTTCCAGGAGCTCGAATACCGCGTCCGCACCGGCGGCCAGAGTGCGATGGACGCGATCACCTCCGCGACCTCGCTGTCCGCCGAATCACTCCGCCTCGGCGACACCATCGGCACCCTCGCCCCAGGCTACGAAGCCGACCTGATCGCGGTCGACGGCAATCCGCTCACCGACATCGGCGCGCTGGAGCACGTCTCCTTTGTCATGCGCGGCGGCAAGGTATACAAGAACGTGGAGTGAGGTCTCTCGTGTAGCGCAGGCTTCCAGCCTGCGCCCCCGTCCCCCCGGGCGCAGGCTGGAAGCCTGCGCTACACGAGGAGCGCGCGATAGACTTTCGCAATGGAAAAAGTGAAAGTCGGTGTCCTCGGATCCGGTGACGTCGGAAAAGTCCTCGCGGGCGGATTTCTCAAGCTCGGCCACGAAGTGCGGATCGGCTCGCGAAGCCCGGAGAAGCTGAAAGAGTGGGCGGCCGGCGCAGGCCAAGGCGCGTCGACGGGCACCTTCGACGAGGCTGCAAAGTTCGGCGACATCATCGTCCTCGCCACCCATGGCGAGGGGACGCAGAGCGCCGTCGAGCTGGCGGGCGCGGACAACTTCGACGGCAAGGTCGTCATCGACGCCACGAATCCGCTCGACTTCTCCAGCGGCGGCCCTCAGCTCTCCATCGGCTTCAACGACTCCCTCGGCGAGCGGGTCCAGCGCTGGCTTCCGAAGGCGAAGGTCGTGAAGGCGTTCAACACCGTCGGCAACGCGCACATGATCGATCCGCAGTTCCCCGGCGGCCCGCCGACCATGTTCATCGCCGGCAACGACGCCGACGCCAAGAAGCTCGTGACGCAGGTCAGCGAGGCGTGGGGCTGGGACGTCGCCGACCTCGGCGGCATCGAGTCGTCCCGCCACCTCGAGCCGATGTGCATGGCCTGGGTGATCTACGGCGTCCGCACCGGCACGTGGGGTCACGCGTTCAAGTTGCTCAAGAAGTAGGTTGCGGGGTTACGGGGTTACGAGGTTTCGCAAATCGACCCCGAAACCTCGTAACCTCGAAACCTCGTAACCTCGAGAGCACAACGTGCTCTCCCCGAGTGACGCACACAGTTTCGTTACACGAAAACCGGCCTCGGGCGTTATGCTCACGGCGCCCGGGCGCGACCAGCGCCTCTCATTGCGCCGACGCGCCCTCGTCAACGTGAACTCAAAGGCAGCGAACTTGCAGCCGCGACCGCAACTTAGTCGCAGAAGCAACCATTCGAATCGAGGGTAGGCATGCGCAAAGTCGTCCGTTTTCTCCTCGTTTTCTCTTTCTCTCTCGCCCTGATGCCGGTAGCCCAGGCACAGTACTTCGGGCGCAACAAAGTGCAGTGGCAGAAGTTCCACTTCAAGGTCCTCCAGACCCAGCACTTCGACATCTACTACTACGACGAAGAAGCGGACGTCGTGAACGACATCGGCCGCATGGCGGAGCGCTGGTACGCCCGCCTCTCGACCACGTTCAACCACACGTTCACCCGCAAGCCGATCGTCCTCTACGCCAACTCTGCCGACTTCCAGCAGACCACGACGACGGGCGAGATCATCGGCGAGGGCACCGGCGGCTTCACCGACGAGTTCATGAACCGCGTCGTCCTGCCGCTCACCGGCGACTACGCGGAGAACGACCACGTCCTCGGCCACGAAATCGTCCACGTCTTCCAATACGACATCGCCGCGTCACAGAACACCAGCCGCCGGCGGTTCAGCCTCGAACAGCTCCCGCTCTGGCTCGTGGAAGGAATGGCGGAGTACTTCTCGAAGGGCCGCATCGATCCGCTGACCTCGATGTGGGTCCGCGACGCGACCCTCCACAACCGCCTCCCCGACCTCCGCAAGCTGACGACTGATCCCCGCTACTTCCCCTACCGCTACGGTGAAGCGCTCCTCGCCTACATCGGCGGCCGCTTCGGCGACGAGGCGGTGGTCCGCTACTTCCTGGCGGCGGGACTGGTCGGAATCGAGCCGGCGTTCGACCGCGTCCTCGGCCTCTCCGCGAAGCAGGTCTTCGCCGACTGGCAGGAGGCGTCGCGCGAGCTGTACAACCCGGTCATCGCAACGCGCCCGTCACGCCTCGGCGCTCCGCTGCTCGGAAAGCTGAACACGAAAGCGGACCTCAACCTCGGCCCCGCGCTCAGCCCCGACGGCAACTACATCGCCTTCCTCTCCACCCGCGACCTCTTCGACATCGACCTCTTCCTCGCCGACGCACACACAGGCAAGGTCCTCCGGCGTCTCGTCTCCGCCACGACGGACGCCCACTTCGACGCGCTGCGGTTCATCGACTCCGCCGGCACCTGGTCGCCCGACTCGCAGCGCCTGGCGGTCGTCCTGTTCGAGAAGGGCGACAACTACCTCGGCATCGTCGACGTCAACTCGCGGCGCGTCGACCAGATCCGCATCCCCGGCATCGACGCCATCACGAACATCGCCTGGTCGCCGACGGGCAACGTCATCGCGGTCTCGGGACAGAAGACCGGCGTCACGGATCTCTTTCTCTACAACCTCGACACGAAAGAGGTCCGCCAGCTCACCGACGACAAGTACGCCGACATGCAGCCGGCGTGGTCGCCCGACGGCAAGCAACTCGCGTTCATCACCGATCGCGGCGCGGGCGCCGACCCGGCGCTCCTCCACTTCAGCGACATGTCGATCGCCACGATCGACATCGACGGCGGACAGGTTCACCTCCTCCCGCTCTTCTCCAACACGCGTCACATCTCGCCGCAGTACGCGCCGGACGGCCGCTCGCTCTACTTCATCGCGAATCCGGAAGGCGTCCCCGACGTCTATCGCTACACGTTCGCCGGCAGCACGATCGAGAAGATCACAAACGTGCAGACCGGCGTCGCCGGCATCACGGAGATGTCACCGGCGCTCTCCGTCGCCAACCGCACGGGACAGATCGCGTTTTCGCTCTACGAGGACGACGACTACAACATCTACCAGCTCCCACCGTCGCCGCAGGGAGTCGCCGTCGCCGCGACGCAGTCGCCGGCGCCGAACGAGACGCCGCGCGCCGCGGTCCTGCCGCCGCTGCGCGCCACCGGCTCCGAGATCACCGCGTACCTGAACAAGCCGGCCGAGGGGCTGTTGCCGGCGAATACCGTGTTCCATGAGCGGAGCTACAAGCCGGGACTCCACGTCGCGTACATCGGACCGCCGACCATCGGCGCCGGCGTGAGCCAGTTCGGCGTCGGCGTCGGCGGGAACGTCTCTGCCTACTACACCGACATCCTCGGCGAGCAGAACGTCGGCTTCACGCTCATCGGCACCGGCACGGGCGTCGGCACGATTGCCGACCAGATCGGCGGCGAAGTCTTCTACCTGAACCAGGCGCACCGCTTCAATTGGGGCGCCGACCTCACGCACGTTCCGTACGTCTCGCTCGCACCGGGCTTCCGCCAGGGAATCGTCGACGGCCAGGTCGCCGACATCTACCAGGAGTTCCAGCTCACCGAGACGATCGACGACGGCTCGCTGCTCGCGCAGTATCCGTTCAGCTCCACGCGGCGCTTCGAAGTATCGGGCGGCATCGAGCACTACGCGCTCAAAGAGGAGCTCGAAGAGCTCGCGGTCGTCGGCAATACCGTCATCTCCGACACGCGCACGCGCCTGCCGGGCGGCTTCTCCGTCAGCCTGCTCAAAGCGTCGGCCGCGTTCGTCGGTGACAGCTCCGTGTTCGGCTTCGTCTCCCCGGTGCGCGGAACGCGCTATCGCTACGAGGCCGACTCACTCTCGGGCGACCTCCGCTTCCAGACCCTACTCGCCGACTGGCGGCATTACTTCTTCTTCCGCCCCGTCACGGTCGCCGTCCGCGGCCTTCACTACGGGCGCTACGGCCGCGACAGCGACAACTTCAACATCCTCTCGCCGATCGACCTCGGCTACTCCTGGCTCGTTCGCGGCTACGACTCGGTGAGTCTCAACGAGTGCGTCCAGACGCCGACCGATCCGTGTCCCGTCTACGACCGCCTGATCGGATCGCGCGTCGCCGCCGGCAGCGTCGAGGTCCGCGCGCCGCTCCTCGGCACGAAGGGGTACGGTCTGATCAACGCGCCCGCGGTGCCGACCGAGATGGAAGCGTTCTTCGACATCGGCGAAGCGTGGACCGCGCACCAGACGCCGAAGTTCAGCTTCAAACGCGACGCGACCTCCACCCTCGTTCCGGTTGCCAGCGTCGGTGTCGGCCTCCGCATCCTTCTCAGCTACATCCCGATCGAGATCTACGCCGCGAAGCCGTTCCAGCGTCCCGACAAGAACATCGTCTACGGCTTCAACATCACACCTGGGTGGTAAGTACCGATGAATTCGAGCAGCTCGTCGAGCAAGCCCTCGGCGAGCTGCCTCCCCGCTTCGCGGACCTGCTCGACAACATCGTCGTCGTCGTGGAGCAGGAGCCGACCGAGCATGACCTCGAGGCGATGGACGACGAGGCGTACGACCACGGCGCGGAGCTCCTCGGCCTCTACCGCGGCGTGCCGATGACCCGCCGCACCCACGACATGCTGCTCCTCCCCGACCAGGTCGCGATCTTCCGCGGCCCCATCCTCCGCGTCGCCCACACCCGTCCGCAGATCGTCCGCCAGATCCGCGAGACCGTGATCCACGAGCTCGGCCACTACTTCGGCCTGGCCGATCACGACATGGTGTTCTGAGTCGTCGTGCTCAATGGGGCGGCGGCGCCCTCGCCGCCGGCATTCAGCATCGATGCGCCGCCGAAGCGGCGCCACCTTTTTCGCGAGCAGCCGCGCTTTCGCGCGGCCTCGGCGGCGAGGCGCCGCCGCCCCATTGAGAGTCGCCCACCCGTCGGTTCTCTTTTCGGGATTCTCTTCCGCGGCCCGATCCTCCGCGTTGTCCACACCCGCCCGCAGATCGTCCGCCAGATCCGCGAGGCCGTGATTCACCAGCTCGGCCACTACTTCGGCCTCGCCCGACGTAGGACGGGCTAAAGCCCGTCCTACGTTAGCCGGCTCCCGCCTTTCATATTTTTGACGCGCGAATCCATCGGCGTTGATGTTTCGGCTCCGCAACGTTTCCTTCGCGGTTCTCTTTTCGCGACTTACGCATCCAACCTGCGAGGCGCCGCGCATGCAGCGAGTCGTCCTCATCGAAAAGGAGGAGACCATGAAAGGCCTCGCAGCGATTCTCTCCGGGTTCCTGCTCCTCGGGATTTCGTGCAGGAGCGTGCAGAAAGAGCCGGCGCGCGCGCTGGCGTTGACCGGCAGCGCGGAAGTGAGCGGGTTTGCCCAAGCGAAGGACGGTTCGGTGCTCCCGGGAGTCACCGTCAAACTCGTTGCCTCCGACGGCGCGTCGCGCGCCTTCGTAACCGATTCGACAGGCAGCTATCACTTCACGTCCGTTCCGCCGGGCTCGTACATGCTCCACTTCGAGCTCGCCGGATTCGGTACGGCTGTGCGCGGCGTGAGGGTCGCGCCGACCGGACGCTTCAACATCATCGGCACGCTCAACCCAGCTGCGGCGGAATCAATCACCGTCACGGCGGAAGCGCCGATGCTGAACCTCCGCGCTCCCGGCACGTATTCGATCCCCGCGCCGCCACCGCCTCCCCCAGTTCGCGTCGACGGGCTCCAGTCTCTCGGATACATTGCGGCCGCTCCCAACCCGGAGCCGCCGCGCGAGGTCCCCGAGCAGTACTCCACCATCAACGAACACGCCTTCGTCGATACAAGCAAAGAGGCGACGACGACGTTCGCGATCGACGTCGACCGCGCGTCGTACGCAAACGTACGGCGGATGCTCACGCACAACCAGCTGCCGCCGGCCGACGCGGTGCGCCTCGAGGAGATGGTG
>DASXIH010000389.1:0-5784 GCA_036498125.1 Thermoanaerobaculia bacterium | reverse complement strand
GCCAGAAAAGCGGCCAGACTCGATCTGATCGACGCCCTACGCTACGAATGACGTAGGACGGGCTTCAGCCCGGCCAGCCGGGGCCACGACCACGTCCTCGGCCGCCAAATCCGCCATTCGGACGATAGCCGCGGCGCTCGTCGCGCGGGCGTTCGTGCATCGCCTGCTGGAGCGCGCTCCACTGCTGCTTGGTGAGCACCGACCGCTCGGCGGCGAGGAGCTGGATCTGCCGGTCGAAGAGGTCGTTGCGCAGCGTGCGTACGCGACCCGCGGCGGTCACGATGTCATTCGACGCGGGCGAGTCGCTCTCGAGCGTGCCGCGCAGATCGCGCATCGCCACCTCGCTGTCGCGCGTGAGGCGCGTCACGTCGTCCGCGCTGTGATCCTTCGCGATCTGGTCGAGCCTCGCGATCTGTTCCGGCGACGGGTTCACCGCTCCGGCGATCCGCGAGTCGTGCCACCAGTCGTCGGGAGGCATCATGTCGAGCATCCCGCCCCCGCCGCTGCGCACCATGGCCGGCGCGTCGCCGCCCCAGTCGCCCCGCGGCCGCCGCGGGCCATCGTCATAATCCGAGCTCGAACAGCCAACCATTGCTACGATCACAACGAGCGCGAGGCGTTTCATGAGAACCTCCGTTCGCCACTACGTACAGCCGCCGGTTTCGTTGAAGCGAGACTCGGGATCGGTGGCCTGCCGATTGCCACAGGAAGAGATGTTTGAAAGGAGCAGTACATGAAGAAATCGGCCATTCTCCTCAGCAAAATCACAGGGATCGCCGCAGCAGCCTTACTCCTCGGCACGTCCGCGTTCGCGGACTCCCGTCCTCTCTTTGCGACGGTGAGCGTTGCCGACCAGGGCCGTGACTACGACCGTCGCGACCACGACCGCCGAAACGTTTCGGTCGAGGGCCGTGTGACCCGGATCACACGCGAGCGCGAGGGTTATCGCGTGGAGCTCGATCGCGGCGGCTATTCATTCTGGGTCCGCGATCTCAATGCCGGCGGCCACGGCCACGGCGCGCTGCGGATCGGGATCAACGTCCGCATGGGCGGCTTCTACGAGCCGCGCTACGGCTACGTCGTCGCCGACTCGTACGACTGGCTCGATCAAGGACCGGTCGTCGCGCCGGGTTACCGCGCCGCGGTCCTGATCCGCGGCAGGATCGACCGCATCAACCGCCGCGAAGAGACGCTCTGGCTGCGCCTCGACGACGGCCGCATGATCAACGTCGACATGACCCGGAACGACCGCCACTGGAACAACCGCCGCGTCGAGATCGATGACCTCCACCGCGGCGACCGCGTCACACTCTCGGGTAGCTGGACCGGCCGGAACCTCTTCCTCGTCAACCACGTGGAAGGCATCCGCCGCTAAATCGCCCAGAATTCAGAAGTCAAGCCGAGCGCCGCAAAGAGATCCTTGGTCTCTTGCGGCGTTCGGCGCCTCCAGTCGGGCGCGGTTCGCGGCACTCCGTACCACGCCTGAGCGAGACGCCAGCACTGCTCCAGCGGGAGCGCGTCGCCGCGCGTCATCCGCCACGACTCACACCACCGATCCACGTGCTCTTCCGACCGGAAGTAGAGGATCGTTTTTCACGTGAAGACGACGTCGTTCCACCACTGCTTCAGCGGCAGCGCGAAGTGCACGACGCCGCCGTCCCTCACCTCTTCGTCTGCAACGGTCAGCGTCGCCGCCGTTCCACAGTCGTTACAGCTCGTCGTGATCGTCGCGTCCGCGTGGAGCATCGCCGGAATTCCGAGCGCGTCCCACATGCAGTTCGCATGAGCGCGGACGCCGCCCGACTCGACCACGAACGGCGTCGGGACGGCGGAAAACGGCATCGCCATCAGGACTTCGTCGCGATCGCGCTGGAGGACCAGAATGTGTGCCTCCGCGAGCCGCCGGAACGCTTCGACGACTTCTCCACGGCCGACCGACAGCGCACTTGCGATCTCCTCCGCCAGCGGGATCCGTCCGCTCCGCATCGCGGTCTCGTAGACGACCCGCCGCACTTCCGCATCTTCCATGACAGCCTCAAATGAGCATGCTCTCAACGCTCACGGCTCGATGTTCGGCCGCGGAGCGTACTGCAATGTGCCGGGTAGACGTAACGCGCAGCAGGCACGTTCGAGCGCCAGCCGGTCGCGCCGCATCTGGCGATCGTCGGCGACCTCGTCGAGGATCGCGTCACGGACCGTTTGGTGCGGCGTCGCCGCGAGCTTGTAATGCATCCACTTCCCCTCGCGCCGGACGTCGACCAGCCCCGCGCGGCGGAGATATGCCAGGTGCCGCGACACTTTCGGCTGCGGCTCGCCGAGGATCTCGACGAAGTAGCAGACGCAAATCTCGCCGCCGCGCAGGAGGTTCAGGAGCCGCAGGCGCGTCGGATCTCCCAGCGCCTGCAGTACCCGCACGAGATCGGCCGTCGGTTTCACATCGTCATTTTACATTCGCACGCGCGAATGTGTCGTGCCGAGAAACGGAAACGACGGTGACGTCGTCACTCAGGCGGCCGGCGGTCCACGCCGCGACGGCGGTGGCAATGGTGTCGACGTCTCCGGTCGAGGAAAACGTCTCCCGGAGCCGGTCCTCCCCCCACATCTCTTCCGCCGGAGACAGCGCCTCGGTCACACCATCTGTGTAGATGAGAAGCGAGTCGCCCGGCCCGAGGGTGGCGGTCACGTCGGAAGCCTCGAATGAGGCGAATCGGGCGAGGACGGAACCTTGCGTCGCGAGCTCCTCGATCGCGCCGGTAGCGCGGCGGATCAGCGGGGGCGGGTGGCCGGCGGAGGCGACGACGACCGAGCCGTCCGTGGAGAGGTACGCGTAGGCGGCGGTGATGTGCTGGCGCTCGAGCTTTCCGCGGAAGAGCGCGTGGAGGCTCGCGAGGAGCGAGGAAGGAGATGCGGCGAGCGATGACTGCGTCGCCAGCGCGATCTTGAGCATCGACGCGACCAGAGCGGCGGGCACGCCGTGTCCCGACACGTCGGCGACGAAGACGCCGAGGTGATCGTCATCGACGACCAGGAAATCGTAGAAATCGCCCGCGACTTCGGTCGCCGGCGTGTAGACGGTCGCGACCTCGAGGCCGTTCACGCGCGGCGGCGTCCGCGGAATGATCGACATCTGGATCTTCCGCGCCGTCGCCAGCTCGCTCTCGACCGAGCCGAGGCGAACCTGGCTGCGGACCGCGCGGCGCATCAGCATCAGGATGAAGCTGCCGACGAAGATGACGAAGCCGATCGGCTCTGTCCCGCGATAGCCGAAGTGCTCGTTCAGCACGAACACAACGAAGATCGCCGAGCCCCAGCGAACGATGTTCCAGTCGTAGTCTTTCTCCCCCGTTCCGATGATCAGGTTCAGGACGAACACCGGCATGAAGACGACGACTACCGTGTCGATCAGCGACTTGAGCGCGAAGGGGTGGTGCGTCACGATCTCGTACGGGATCGCCAACACGGCGAGCGCGATTGCCAGCACCGACAGCGCCTGGTTCACACGCCGGAGCTTTCGCGTGAACGCGAACTGAACGAGCAGCGTCGCCGGAATGGGAACGATGTACTCGAGGGCGGAGCTGACGTACGGCAGCCATCCTCCCTGAACGAGAAGCGCGGTGGAGGGTGCGTTCACGATCAACCGCACGCCGTAAAGCGCGGCGAATGCGGCGGCGGCGAGCAGCGCCGCGTTCGCGAAGACGCGGCCGACGAACGCGAACGCCAGCAGCGTCACGGCGATCGTGATCAGTGCAACGCCGATCGCCGCGCCGGCCGTCATCGCGGCTTGGCGTTCTTCACGTACTTATCGAGCCAGCGGTCCATCTCCCACAACATGTGCATTACCGACTCGCGGGCGCGGTAGCCGTGCGCTTCGTACGGCAGCATCACGAGGCGCGCCGTGCCGCCGAGGCCTTTGACGGCCTGGAAGAGCCGCTCGCTCTGGATCGGGAACGTGCCGGAGTTGTCGTCGTCGATGCCGTGGATCAGGAGGATCGGCTCATTGATCTTGTCGGCGAAGCGGAACGGCGACATCGTCATATACGTCTCCGGCGCCTCCCAGAACGTCCGCTCCTCTGCCTGGAAACTGAACGGCGTCAGCGTCCGATTGTATGCGCCGCTGCGCGCGATACCGGCGCGGAAGAGATCGGAGTGCGCGAGTAGGTTCGCCGTCATGAACGCGCCGTAGGAATGCCCGCCGACCGCCATCCGGTCGCGGTCGCCGACGCCGCGCCGCACCAACTCATCGACCGCCGCCTTCGCGCCGGCGACAAGCTGGTCGACGTACGTGTCGTTCGGCTCCTTCGTTCCCTCGCCGAGGATCGGGATCGACGGATTGTCGAGCACCGCGTAGCCCTGCACGAGGAACGGCAGCGCCGACAACGCGCCGGGGCGCGTGAAGCGATACGGCGATCCGGTCACCTGCGCCGCAGCCTTCGCGCTCTTGAACTCCTCCGGGTACGCCCACATCAGCACCGGCAATGCGCCGTCGCGCTTCTGGTCGTAGCCGGGCGGCAGGTAGAGCGTGCCGCTGAGATCGAGCCCGTCGGCGCGTTTGTAGTGAATCAGCTCCTTCGTCGCCGCCGCGAGCTGCGGCACCGGATTCGCGATCTGCGTCAACGCACGCAGCGTGTTCCCGTGCAGGTTGCGGACGAAATAGTTCGGCGGATCGGTGACGCTCTCGCGACGCGTCAGCACCGTGTTGTCGTCGATGACGACCAGCGGCTGCTCGTACGACGGCGCGGTGGAGCGGAAGAGGCGCGTCGGTTTCAACGCCGCGAGATCGAACTTGTCGAGAAACGGGCGGTCGCCTTCCGGCGACGCGCCGAGGCCGATGAGATAGATCGACGATCCGCTGCGCTGAAGGACCTGCGTCCCCATCGGCGTGTACGTCAGCACCGGACGTCCCGGATCGCCGTAGCGGTCTTCGCTGATGCGGTCGAAGATCATCCGCGGCGCCGCGTCGCGATTGCCCGGCTGGATGGCGATCGTCTGCGACTTGCGGTCGCGCCACCGTCCCATCGTGACGAGCGCGAGATCGTCGCCTCCCCACTCGATGCCGTCGTAACGCAGCGGCAGCGATGCGAGGAGCTGCGGCTGCTGCGCCGCGTTCCACGGCGCGTCGAGCGTGAAGAGCTTGTCGCGCACCGCCGCCTCGATGCGCGGATTCCCCTTGTCCTGCGCCTCGGCCCAGAAGAGTGTTGCCGGCTTGTCGTCGCGCCACTCGACGTCGCGCGGACCCTGCGCCACGGCATCGAAATCGATCGGCACATCCTCAGCGAGCGGCAGATCGGCGATCGTCCGGTATCGATGCTGGTCCTCAATGTTGTACACGTCGATCGCCGTCGGGAATCGGTAGTACGGAACGTTGTACGAGTATGGCCGGTGCAGCGTCTCGACGAGGACCCACTTCCCATCCGGCGACGGCGTGGCGTTCGCCACCGGACCGTAGAGAACGATCCCCTTCACCGTCCCATCGAGACCGACGCGCATGACCTCCGACTGCGCGTGCCAGTCGAACAGCGCCGCGTCGTTCTCGTTCTTCAGCAGGTCCTCGAACGTCCGCACGCCCGCTTTGCGCCCGGCAGTCTCCTGAACCACCGGTCCTTCCGGAGGCCCTTCCACCTGCGGCGCCGGCGGACGCTCGTCGTAGATCAGGCGCGCGATAAACGAGCTACCGTCCGGCAGCCAGTGGAACGGCGCGCCGGGGAGCGTCAGGTTGAGGATGACCTTTCCTACCCGGCCCGCCTTGCCGTCGATGCCGGCGGACCACAGCTCCACGCCGCCCGG
>DASXIH010000388.1:0-11362 GCA_036498125.1 Thermoanaerobaculia bacterium | reverse complement strand
ATCGGCGACAGCGCACCGCCGCAAGTCGACTTGGGCCGCGTCCGCGTCACGCCACCCTATGGCGTCGATACGTACTTTTTTCTGACGACAGACGAGCCGCTAGCCGATCCGTGGGTCCTCCGGTGGGACGGGATCCGGGGACAGCCGCCCCAGACTCCGACGGCGCTCGAACGATTGCTCGCCGCGACCAGCTCCGCCACCCGCTCGCCGGCGTCGATCGTCACGCATGTCGAGTGGTCGATCGAGCGAATGGTCGTCGAATCAGTGGCACCGAGGCGGAAGTGAAGAGGGCGATGATCATTGCCGGAATCGCGATTGCCTTCGGGCCGCGACTCGTCCCTGCAACGCGGTCAGCGCAGCCGGTAACGCCAGCGTCGAACGCGATCGCCGCGGGTTTCCAGCCCAATGAGTCGGCGGCATTGTTCGTGGGAGTGCAGCGGTTCACTCACCCTGGGTTGCGCCAGGTTCGCTACGCGGCCGACGACGCCGTCGACCTCGCGTATCTCTTCGTCTCCGATCCCCGGATCCATCTGGTTCGACCCGATCGCGCGGTCATCGCGTTATCAGGAGAGCCTGAGAAGCCGGAATCGAAAGAACACCTGAAGACCCTCCGTCACATGGGTGTGTTGATCCGGCACGCCGATCAGACGGACATCGTCGGCCTTCTCCGGAAGCAGGCGGCACGGGCCGGCAAGAACGGAATTCTGATCGTGTCGCTCGCGACGCATGGCTTTGCGCGCGATGGCGAGCCATTCATTCTCGGCGCCTCCTCGGTCGTTCGGTACCCCGCCACCACCGTACCGCTCGCAAGGCTCATCGACATTGCCGCACGCTCCGCCGGCCGCTCACTCATCTTCATCGACGCGTGTCGCGAACGTTTGTCGGCCGCGACCCGCTCCGTGGCCCTGGAAACGCCCACTCCCTATCTGCGACGAATGAACCATACGCATGGCCAGGCGGTGTTCTTCGCCGCGGCCGCAGGAGACGTCGCCTACGATGGTCACGGAAACGGCGTCTTCACGAGAGCCGTGATCGAGGGGCTGCAATGCCGGGCGGCAAAGCCGGGCGGCACGGTCACGCCTTACACTCTCGGCATATACGTGCAGGACAGCGTTCTGAAATGGATTCAGCGGAACATCGATCGATCCGCCCGCCCAGCGATCCAAATCAACATCGACGGCGACGCGCGCAACATGCCCCTCGCGCAGTGTTGGCCGACTCGTCGCATCCGCATTACGTCGACGAAGCGGGCCATCCAGGCGTTCGGCTCGGAAGGCAAGCTCATTTGGGAAAAGCGCGAGGGAACGCCGCTACGCGCTCACGACGTGGGTGACCTCTTTCGCGATCATCAACAGGACACGGTAGCGCTGTGGGGCAACGACGACGTGACACGTCTCGCGATCTACTCCGCCGACGGGGACCGGCTCTCGTATTGCGATCTCCCGGAGAAACTCGGTCACGTCGCCATCGGACGGCCGACGAAGCACTACGCACCACGGATCGTCGTCACCGGCAAGACGCAGGTCATGGCGTTCGATCCGAAGAAACTCGGTCAAGGAAATCCGTTGTGGAGTGGCACGATCACGCCTCGAAACCAGGCGGTGGAACGGTTGGAGATCATCGATGGCGACGGAGACGGCAACGAAGACATCTCGATCAAGACCGAAAACGGCACGCTGCTGCTCGATTTCAAGGGGAAAGTGATCGCGAAGCACACCAAACGCGGCTCGTTGCAGTTCCACCTGCTACACTCCCGCCGGAAGCGCCCTTAGCTCAACTGGATAGAGCAGCAGACTTCGGATCTGCCGGTTGGGGGTTCGAATCCCTCAGGGCGCGCCAGCGTCCTTCTTGCACGAGAACGAACGACTCACCGCGGCCGAGCGGTGGACGCTCACGGCCATCGCCGCAGCCTCGCTCGTGCTGCGGGCGGTGTGCTACTTCCGATACCGCTTCGACTCCGACGAGCCACAGCACCTTCATGTCGCGTGGGGATGGGCGCAGGGCCTCGTGCAGTACCGCGACTATTTCGACAACCACGCTCCCCTCTTCCACATCGTCACCTCGTGGATCCTGAAACCCCTCGGCGAGCGCGACGACATCCTCCTCTGGATGCGCGGGCCGATGCTGCCTTTGTACGCGGTCGTGCTGTGGGGGACGTACGTGACCGCGCGCCGCTTCTGGTCGCGGCGCGTCGCGATCGCAGCGACGGTTCTCCTCAGTTTCTTCCCGCCGTTCTTCCTGAAGTCGATCGAGTACCGCACCGACAACCTCTGGAACGCGGTCTGTGTCGTCGCGCTGGTCGTACTGACCGGCGGACCGATGACGCTCGCCCGCATCTTCGCGACGGGCGTCGTTCTGGGCATCGCCTTCACCGTCTCGCTGAAGACGGCGCTGCTCGTCATTTCGCTCGCGTTCGCGGCGGTGACGCTCCCGTTCCTGATCCGCGAGGAGAAGTTCCACCTCGGCGAGTCACTCTCGCAGGCGCTCGTTTTCATCGCGGGCTTCGCGATCGCGCCCGCGCTCATCGCGCTCTACTTCGTGCACCTCGGCGCCTGGCCGAACCTTTTCTACTGCGTCTTCAAGTTCAACGAGCTCGTGGCCGCGACGCACTCGAACGTCCGCCTGCTGCGACTACTTTATCCGCTCGAGTTGCTCCTTCTCCTCCGCTACGCGCGCCACTTCGCACGGCAGCGGACGTTCGACGAGACGTCGCGCGTGCGCTTCCGCCTCGGCATGCTCTTCGGCATGTTCACGATCACGCTCGGCGGCTTCTGGATCCTCATCTCGCCGCGCGATTTCCTCCCGATGATGCCGCTGCTCGCGATCTTCATCGTCGCGTGGCTGATCCGGATCTCCCCGACGACTGCACGACTCGCGACGGCCTACGCCGTTGCGGCGGTGCTTTGTCTCGCAGGGTTGCTCCACTACACCGAACGGTTCGGCGACCAGACGACGGAATGGGTGACGATGATGCATCAGGCGTTGCGCCTCGCCGCGCCGGGTGAGCCGCTGTCCGACTTCAAGGGCGAGACGGTCTATCGACGCCGCCCGACATACTGGGTCCTCGAGACGATCACGCGCGAGGCGATGCGGCACAATCTGCTGCAGGACACGATGTGGGAAGACGCGGTTCGCGCGAACTGCCATGTCGCACAGGCGGACGGCCCATTTTGGCCGCCGCGCTCACGTGCGCTGTTTTCGGCTAACTTTCTCGATATGGGCCGCCTGCGCGCCTCCGGTCAGATGATCAAACCCGACGGGACGTTCACGATCGCGATCCCGGGCGCTTACGTCGTCGTCGACAAGAACGGCCTCGCGAGAGGGACGCTCGACGGCGTGCCCTCGAGCGCGCCGCGCACACTCACGGCCGGTCCCCACCGCTTCGCGCCGCCCAACGACTCGCACTACGCCGTCCTCTGGGCACCCGCGTTCGCGCGCGGCTATTCGCCGTTCCATCCGAAGGACCGCGACTTCTGATGTCCGATCTCCCGTCGCTCGCGCGCGTACTGATCGTGGCGCCGCATCCGGACGACGACGTGATCGCGGCGGGCGGGGTGATCCAGCGCGCGATCGCCTCGGGCGGCGCGGTTCGCGTTCTCTTCCTCACGAACGGAGAGAGCAACCCGTGGCCGCAGCGCGCGCAGCTTCGAAAGTGGCGCATCACCGTGGCGGATCGGGAAGGGTGGGCGGCACTCCGTGCCAAGGAGGCGGTCGCCGGCCTCCAGCTCCTCGGCGCGCCCGCCGACTGGGCGCACTTCCTCCGTTTCCCCGACCAGGAGCTCTCGTCGATCGCGCGCAGCGGGGACGAGTCGGTGCGGACGGCGATCGCGAATCACGTCCGCGACTTCCGCCCGTCGCTCGCAATCGTCCCCTCGGTGTTCGACTTCCACAGCGACCACCGCGCCGCCGCATATTTCTCGCACCGCGCGATCGAGTCTCAGGTCATCGCGACATACGTCGTGCACGGCCACGTTCCGCCGCAACGAACACGCTTCACGATCCAGCTCACCGAAGCCGAACAACAGATGAAACGCGATGCCATCGGTGAACACGCGACCCAACTCCTCCTCAGCCGCGAGCGATTCCTCGCCTACGCGCGGGCCACCGAGCACTTCTACATCCCTGAAGCGGACGTGATGCGGGTCGAGTCAGCGTTGCATGAGCGCGTCGACAAACTGCGCCACGCGGCGTACGCGATCGTAAACGCAGCTAGGTATAGAGCCCGCCGCTGATCAGTGGATGGTTTGCTCGAGACGCTCAACGCGTTCTTCGAGACTGCGGAGCCGGCGGTCGAGTTCCGTGTAGGAGATCCGGATCATCGACCGCGTCTCTGAAGACTCGGTCCCAATCCGCTCATCTACCGTCGCGAAACCTCTTCGTGTTCGCTCTTCGAGCGAGCTAATCGCTTCGTTGACGGCGGCGAAGCGGGTTTCTTGGCGCTCGAAGAGGATGTCTATGTGCCGGCGCGTCTCAGCCTCGGTTTCCCTGATAAAGCGCTTCAGCTCCTCGTCATCCATCGCGGTCATTGTAAGTCAGCTAGGTATAGAGCCCGCCGCTGACGTTCAGCACCGTTCCGGTGATGTAGCTCGCCTGCTCGGACGCGAGGAAGACGGCGACGTACGCGATGTCGTCGACGGTGCCGAGGCGACGGAGGGCGATGCGGGACTCGAGGCTCTGACGCGCTTCGTCGGTCATCTGGTCCGTCATGGCGGTCGAGATGAAGCCGGGGGCGATGGCATTGACCGTGACGTTGCGTGAGCCGATCTCGAGCGCCAGCGCCTTCGTGAAGCCGATGAGCGCTGCTTTCGACGACGCGTAGTTGACCTGTCCGGGATTTCCGGAAAGGCCGACCACGGAGGAGATGTTGATGATGCGGCCCCACTGCGAGCGGATCATCTTCTTCACCACTTCCTGGGTGATGTGGAACGCGGAGTCGAGGTTCGTGCGAATCACGGTGTCCCACGACTGCGGCTTCATGCGAAGGAAGAGTTGATCGTCGGTAACGCCGGCGTTGTTGACGAGGATGTCGATCGCCTGTTGCTCGATGACCGCCTTGACCTTGTCGCGAAGATCGGCGGCCGTGATGTCGAGCTCCAGCGGCTGCGCATTCGGTCCGATCTCGCCCGCGATCTGTTCGACGCGCTCTTTGCTCCGTGCGGCGAGCGTCACGCGAGCGCCGCTCTCCGCGAGGCGCCGCGCGATCGCTTCACCGATCCCGCGCGAGGCGCCGGTGACGAGCGCGTGTTTCCCGCTCAGGTCAATGTTCATTCGTCTTCTCCAGGAACGCTTCGATCGACGGAACGTCGCTGACGTTCAGCACTTCGACGTTCGGATCGATCCGCCCGATCAGCCCGGCGAGGACGTTCTTCGGACCGACTTCGACGAAGCGCCGGACGCCCATCGAGACCATCTTCTGCACCGACTCGACCCAGCGTACCGGCGAGACAACCTGCCGCACGAGCGCGTTGCGCACGGCCGTGGCGGTCCCGATCGGCGACGCGTCGACGTTCGAGACGAGCGAGCACCAGAGATCCTTGAACGGCGCGTCGTCGAGAATCGGTTTCAACCGCTCCTCGGCCGGCTTCATCAGGTCGCAATGGAAGGGAGCGGACACCGGCAGCGGGAGCGCACGGCGGACGCCGCGCTTCTTCGCGACGTCGATCGCGCGATCGACACCCGCCTTCGTTCCGGCGATGATGATCTGCCCCGGCGCATTGATGTTCGCGACCGAGACGACCTCGCCTTGTGCGGCCTCTTCGCAAATCGCACGGGCGTCCTCGGCGCTCGGCCCGATCAACGCCGCCATCGCGCCGCTGCCGACCGGAACCGCCTCCTGCATGAACTTCCCGCGCAGATGCACGATCTTCGCGGCCTCGGCGGCAGTGAGTCCGCCAACGCTGACGATCGCGCTGTACTCGCCGAGGGAGTGGCCGGCGACGATGTCGCGTCGCGTGGCGCCGAGGTCCTCGAGGACGGCGTGGATCGCAGCAGAGACGGCGAGGATCGCCGGCTGCGTGTTTTCGGTCAGCTTGAGCTGATCGTCGGGGCCTTCGAAGCAGAGCTGGGAGATCGAGAAGCCGAGGGCGGCGTCGACGTCGTCGAACACCCGGCGGGCGACCGGATATTTTTCGGCGACGTCCTTCCCCATTCCGGCGTACTGGCTCCCCTGCCCCGGAAAAACGAATGCGGTGTGATGCTGCATGGCGCGGCGAATCATACAATTGCGCCGTGCGCGACGATCCACGCCGACTGCTAGTCCGGCAGTTGCAGGGCGCTTACTCCGGCGAGCTCGCGGCCGGCTTCGCGTACGCAGGGCATTGGCGGAGCGTCAAGGATCCCGGCGAGCGCGCGCACATTCAGCAGATCGAAGCCGAGGAGTGGCATCACCGGCAGATCGTCGGCGACATGCTGCGCGACCTCGGCGGAAGACCGAGCAAGGTTCGCGAAGTGATCTTCTGGATGATCGGCCACACGATCGCAGGCATCTGCCGGATCGGCGGCTGGTTTTTCCCGATGTACGGCGCCGGGCGGCTGGAGCGCGGAAACATCGTCGAGTACGAGATCGCGGCGGACTACGCGCTCGCCTGCGGACGCGAGGATCTGATCGAGTGCTTGCTGTCGATGGCCGAAGTCGAGTGGGAGCACGAGCTCTACTTCCGGAGCAAGGCGGCGGGTCACGGCCTGGCACGGATCATCCCGTTGTGGGCTCCGGCGCCGCCGAAAGAGACGATCCGGGCGCGGTTCCCTCAGGTCGCCTGATCCGCCAGCGCGGCGCTTTCGTGCTCGCGCTTGTGCAGATCGGCAACGCGTTCCTGGATCTTTACGTCGATGCGGTTCGTCGCGAAGTCGCGGGCGACGCGGATCGCGTTCTTGATCGCCTTCGCGTTGGAACGGCCGTGGCAGACGATGCATCCGCCCTTGACGCCGAGGAGCGGAGCGCCGCCGTACTCGGAGTAGTCCATCCGCTTTTTCAGATCGTCGAACGCGCGTTTCGCCAGCAGCGCGCCGAGCTTGCGGACCGGCGTGCGCGTCACTTCGGCACGCAGCGTCTTCGAGACGAACTCGCCGAGGGACTCGGAGGCCTTCAGCACCACGTTGCCGATGAAACCGTCGCAGACGACGACGTCGGCGTTGCCGTTGAAGATGTCGCGTCCCTCCGCGTTCCCCATGAAGTTGAGGCCCGTTTCCTTGAGGACGCGGAACGTCTCCTTCGTCAGCTCGTTCCCCTTCCCCTCTTCCTCGCCGATGGAGAGGAGGCCGACGCGGGGTTCCTCGATGCCGAAGATCATCTGCGCGTAGAAGTGACCCATGACGGCGAACTCGCGGAGGTGAGACGCCTTCGTATCGACGTTCGCGCCGACGTCGAGGAGGATCGTGTGCCCCTTGGTGCTCGGCAGGATGGCGGCCAACGCGGGGCGATTCACCCCTTCGATCGTGCCGAGAACCATGTACGCCGAGGTCATGGCGGCGCCCGTGTGACCGGCCGAGACCATGGCCTGCGCGCGTCCGTCGCGGACGAGATTGGCGCAGATGCGGATCGAGGAGTTGCGCTTCTTCCGGATGGGAGCGAGCGCGGTGTCGTCCATCTCGACGACTTCGTCAGCGTGGACGATCTCGATGTTCGCCGGAACGTCGGTGCCGAGGTGGTGCCGGATTGCATCCTCGCGTCCCACGAGAAGGATGTGGACGGCGGGATACTCGTGAGCCGCGATCAGCGCGCCCTTGACGATCTCGTGCGGCGCATGATCGCCGCCCATCGCGTCAAGTGCGATCCGGCAGACTGGCAACGCGGCAACCTCGAACTACAGGGCGCCCTTGACCGCGATGACTTCGCGTCCCTTGTAGTAACCGCACTTGGGACAGACGCGGTGCGGCATCTTGGCCTCGTGGCACTGCGGGCAGGTCGAGAGTGATTTCTCTTTGAGAAAGTCGTGCGCGCGGCGCGTACGGGTGCGGGCTTTGGAATGGCGTCTTTTGGGATTTGGCATCGTCAGAGCTCCTGAACGTGATGTCTGTTAGTTGTTGATCTTCTTCGCGAGCTGATTCCGGATATCGGCGAGAGCGCCCCAGCGCTCGTCCGTCTCCGGCGCGCAGGTGCACTGCTCCTTGTTGCGGTTCTTGCCGCATTCGGCGCAGAGGCCGAGACAGTTCTCGGTGCACAAAGGTTTCATCGGAATCGAGAGCTGCACCTGCTCGATGGCCAGGTCGCGCAGCGGAACGGTTCGTTCCGAGTAGAACTCGACGTCGAGCTCCTCGGGCTGAGTGATCTCGACTTCCTCGTTCTCTTCAGTGATCTCGGGACGAGGGCGAAATCTTACGTGAAAGGTGGAAGTGGCGGCAAACGGGTACGGATCGAGGCAGCGCGAGCACTCGAAATCGGCCGTGAACTTCACGCTGCCGTCCGCCACGTACTCGCCGGTCGAGTTCCCCACCTCGACGTGCACCTCCGCGTCGACCGGCGCGAGGTTCGAGACCTCTTCGCGGTCGAGCTCCGAGACGGCGATCGTGAACGTGCCGTGGTACTCCTGCGGCCCGTGCTCGTCGATCTCGTCGAAATTGATGATGTCTCTGGTCATTTGCTTAATGAGGGGAGACGCCGCGACACACCTCGCCCGCAGCCGGAAAGCACCGTAACCTCGTGACCCGCAAGACTATTTCGCCGAAATCCGGACGCGCAACTCCTCGCCGGAGGGGGTCGTGCTCGCCGCCGCCTCGATCGATCGGGCGCCCTTTAGGTGCTCGATCCAGTCGTTCAGATCGCGCGCGGAACGGAAGAGCCGCGGGGCGATCAGGCGCAGACCGGGGTTGTCGCTGACCTGCTCGAGCATCGGAAGCGCTTTTTGCGGGTCGATCCGGATCGACCAACGGTTTCCCGCGAGAGACGGCGGGTCGAAGGTGTCGGCCTTGTACTTCGCGATCGAGTCGTCGTCGAAGGCGACCAGGAGGTCGGAGCCGGCTTCGGCGGTCTGCACCGGGAAGGCAATCTGGAGTTTCGTGAGCTGGTCGAGCAGGCCGCGACGCTCGGGGGTGTCGGGGATGACGACCACCTCGCGCGGACGCGGGAGAAGTCTGCCGGCGTCGACGGTGTAGAGCACGACCGCGCCGCCGTCTCGAAGCAGGACGGACGCCTTCGTGCCGAGGAGCCGGTTCGATTCCTCGATGAGACGGGGGGCGGAGGTGAAGTTCGCGGTCAGGATGGCATTCCGCGCGAACCTGTGTGGCGCTGCCGACCCGGCGGCGGTCAGAGGACTCGCCGCCGAAGTCGGCGGCGCCACACTGGAGATATCTATGGATGCGGGCGTGATCGTCACCGTGCTCACCGACGGGCGCCCGATCGGCGGATACGCCCCGCGCGACTCCTCGCGCTGAACCACCAGCGCCTCGCCGGCCGGAAGCGAGCCGCCGAGGGCGAGGAGTTGGTCGATTTCGGCCGCGGGGATCGGCGGTTCGTCGGTGGTGTTGATCAGGATGCGAGTCGGGCCGGCGTCGCCCGCCACCATTAGATAGATGCGGGCGAGGAGCGCGCGGACGGCGTCGAGGTGAACAAAGTACGTCGTCGCCTTTCCGCTGCGCCAGACGACGACGTCCGCGCCGCCGAGCATCCAGGGCGACGGCAGGGTGGCGCGCTCGCGATAGTCGTCCACGGCCTCGCGCGTGACCGGATTCGCGCGGAGCTTCGCCTCCAGCGCCGCCGCGTTCGGGATGAGCGCGAACGATTCGGCGCTCGCGGGAACGCTCGCGACCAGCGCGCGTTGCGCCGGCGAAAGCGGGAAGCGGACACCCGCGCTCTCCTTCGGCGTCGTCACGAACAGGTAGACGACGACCGCGCCGATCACGACGAGGACGATGAGAAGGACGACCAGAAACGTTCTCACGTAAACTCCGCGGCCGATGCCGACCGGCCTCATTCTTCACACTCTGGGCCACGCCGCGGCGGACCGCATACGCCGCGCCGCGCGGCGAGCCGCGTCACGCGAGCGGCGGCTCCGCATCGGCGTCGACATCCGGCCGTTTTACGAACCGCTCACCGGCGTCGGGTGGTATCTGTACTTCCTTCTCCACGAATTCGCAAAACACGACGACGTCGAGCTGGTGTTTTTCGGCGACGCGCGGATCACCGACGAAGGCCCGGCGCTGCATGCCGATCTCCCGGCAAACGCGGAAATGCTCGCGTTCGACCTGCGCGGCCAGCCGAAGTCGCGCCTCGCGCGGCCGATGACGGCGGCGGCGTACGTGGCGTGGATGGAGCTTGCCGGCGTCGACGTCGTCTTCGGCGCGAACTACTTTTTGCCTCGCCTCCACTCCGCGATCGCGCGGCGCCGCGTCATCACGATCCATGACCTGACGTACAAGCGTTTCCCGGAGTTGCTGCAGAAGGAGACACTCGACAATCTGGAACGTCAGATGAAGCGCGAGATCGCGCAGGCGGATGCGATCGTCTGCGTCTCGGAGTCGACGCGCCGCGATCTGATGCACTTCTACGACGTCGACCCCTCCCGCGCCTTCGCCGTTCTCTCCGGCATCGCGCCGCCGCGAGAGTACGCGCCGACGGAGGGACTCCCGAAGCGCTACCTCCTCTTCGTCTCGACCGTCGAGCCTCGCAAGAACCTCGGTGTCCTTCTCGACGCATACGAACGTGTACGCGCGGCTCAGCCGGATGTCGCGCTCGTGGTTGTCGGCAAGGTCGGCTGGAAGTCGGAGTCGCTCGTTCCCAGGCTCCGGCGGCCGGGCATCGTCCATCTCAACTATCTCGATCCAGCGCGCCTCGCGTCGGTGTACCGCGATGCGACGGCGTTCGTGATGCCGTCGATCTACGAAGGTTTCGGCTTCCCGCTGCTCGAAGCGATGACGCACGGCGTGCCGTCGATTGCGGCGAAGTCGTCGTCGCTGCCGGAGATCGGAGGCGATGCGGCGCTCTATTTCGAGCCCTCGGACGCGTCCGGCCTCGCCGCGCAGATCAACCGCGTGCTGACTGACGACGCGCTTCGAGCCGATCTCTCCTTGCGCGGACGTACGCAGGCGGCGAGGTTCTCGTGGGCGACGGCGGCGGAGAAGACGCTGGCAGTCCTGCGGAACGCGGCGGGTTAGCGCGAGATCGTGCGCGTCTTCGCATCGACTTTCCAGTCGCCGAGCTGCCGGTGACGGCAGCGATCGACGGCGCGGATCACGTAGTCGCCGTCATGCTCGCCTTTGCTCATCAGGACCAGGCACTCGTTCGGAATCTGATCGGACACGAGGTGCTGCCGGATCGCGAGCATGGCGCCCGCTTCACCGGGAAGAGGCTTCGCCCGCGGCGCGATCGTATGTGGCCTCAATGGCTGTGAAGCAACGGGAGACGGCCAGCGCACGAAAAGCGATGCGA
>DASXIH010000387.1:0-5603 GCA_036498125.1 Thermoanaerobaculia bacterium | reverse complement strand
ACGTCTGGGTCCAGAACGGCACGGCGTCTCCTCAACCGCTGACCCAATCCGCAACGGACCAAAGCGCCCCGCAAGTTGCCGCCGGCGCGAACGGTTTCCTCGCTGCATGGAACGAGGTGGCACCGGCGGGCAAGGTTGCGGTCGTCCGACGCTTTTGGGTGAGCGGCGAGCCCCTCGGCGAATCGATGATCTTCAGCGAGAGCGTCGTCGGCTTCAATCCGCTGGTCGCTTCGTCAGGAGATGTCTACCTCGTCACGGTCGGAGGGTGGGCGCGGCGCCTCGACGCTCGCACTGGTGAATGGATCGATCCGAAGGAGTTCATGCTCAGGGACGTGGCGATTGCGTCGAACGGGAAGGACTTCCTCACGCTGACGCTGGAGACGTGCGGCTTCACCACTTGCATCGATGCTCGCGACATGACGGCGAGGGGCGATCCCCTGTCGTCCTATCCCGTTCCGACGCCGGTGCCTGTCGACTCGGTGCCGGTGATCGCGTCGAACGGCAGGGACTACCTCGTGGCGTGGGCGCAGCGCGAGTGTGGATTCGGCTGTCCCGTTTCGCATTACCGCATTCAAGCGGTGCGCATCGCCGCCGACGGCTCGAAAATCGACATCCTTCCGATCGCGCTCACCGACTTCAGCGGCTTCATCTCCAACCCCTCGGTCTCGTGGAACGGAACGACCTACCTCGTCACGTGGGGGGATCGCGGCCTGTCGGGAGCGTTGGTCTCTTCCGACGGAACCGTGCAGCAGTTGGGCTCCCTCGGCGACGGCGCGTTCGCAGCCGCGGCAGGCAGCGAGTTCCTCCTGTTCCGGCGCCTGATCAGCGATGCAGGCGATGAGTGGGATGGAAAGGTCTTCGGCGAAACCGACTGGACCCCGATCGTGACCCGCCCGAACCTCAACTTCTCCCCGCCGTCCGTCGCCTCGAACGGTGCGTCCATCATGCTCGCGTACGACCGCATCGCCGACGATGCCGGCCACGTTGGCCGCGTCTTTCTCGACCCGCGCGTTTTTGTGAGCCGGAAGCGAGCCGTGCACTAGCTACACTTACCGGATGCTGAACTACATCTGGTTCGCGTTGATGGCGATCGCGTTGGTGGTTGCCATCTTCAACGGCTCTGCGCCCGCGGTCACGAACGGCGCGGTGAACTCGGCGAAGACCGCGGTCGAGATCGCCCTCGGGCTCATCGGCATCATGACGCTATGGCTCGGGATCATGCGGGTCGCGGAGAAGGCGGGTCTGATCGCGATGCTCGGCCGGATCCTGCGTCCGATCTCGCGTCTGCTCTTCCCCGAGGTGCCTCCCGATCATCCGGCGATCGGCTCGATGATCATGAACGTCGCCGCGAACCTCCTCGGTCTCTCCAACGCCGCGACGCCGTTCGGGATCAAGGCGATGGAAGAGCTGCAGACGTTGAACACCGGCGACAAAGAGACGGCGTCGAACGCGATGGTCACGTTCATGACTCTGAACACCGCCGGGATCCAGTTCATCCCTGCAACCATGATCGGCGTCCTAGCCGCCGCGGGGTCGAAGAACCCGACCGCCATCATCGCGCCGACCTTCATCTCTACGTTCTGCGGCGCCGTCGTCGCCGTCACGATGTCGAAAGTACTGCAGCGATTCTTCCCGAAGCGGGAAGAGGTGAGCGAGTGATCCGCGCCACGATCGACGCCGTCTCGCTCTGGGCGTTCCCCGTCCTCCTGGTCGGCATCCCGCTGATCGGGATGATCCGCGGCGTGAAGGTCTACGACACCTTCATCGAAGGGGCGAAGGAAGGGTTCAACATCGCGGTGCGCATCATCCCGTTCCTCGTCGGGATCCTCGTTGCGATCGGGATGTTCCGCGCCTCCGGGGCGATGGACCTGCTGACCAACGCCCTCCGTCCCGCGCTCGCGGTCGTTCGCTTCCCGCCGGAAGTGTTCCCCCTGGCGGTGCTCCGGCCGATGTCCGGCAGCGGCTCCCTCGCCTTAGCCACCGACATCGCCAAACGCTACGGCCCCGACTCGATCCTCGGCCGCATGGCAGGCACGCTCTACGGCAGCTCCGAGACGACGTTCTACGTCCTGGCCGTCTACTTCGGCGCAGTGGGCGTCAAGCGCACCCGCCACGCCGTCGCCGCGGCGCTGATGGGGGACGTCGTGGCGGCACTCGTGGCCGTGGCGCTGTGCTCCTGGCTCTTCTAGCTACGCCGTCAGCCGCCTCTGCACCTTCTTCACCTCGAACGTCACCAGTCCTCCGGCGATCAGGAGCATGAGGATGCCGAGGAGGGCGCGCATGGCGGTACCGGCGAACTTCAGCAGCAGGGAGAAGATCCAGACGCTGCCGAGGGCAACGACGACGCTCAGGACTCCGGCACGAATTGCGACGCCTTTGGCGGTGTCGCGGAGGGACATCGGCTGTTCCATCGGTTGTTCGATCATGCCGTTTGTTATCTCAATCATCGTGCCGGGACGGGCCGGCTGAGAGCCGGCCCCTACACTGCTACCATTCGCCGGTGCAGGAGAGAGGCATGGTCGAGGAGAGTGTGATCGTCGAATACGCGATGGAGCGCGACGTCTACGTCGACGGAGCGCGCCACGGAACGACGAACCAGCTCCTGACGATCCCGATCGGCAACCACACGTTCGACCTCGGCACGCCCGCCACGTACTGGCCGAAAAGCGTGACGAAGCTCGTCTATGGCACCTCGCCGGCAACGCCGCTCGTCATCACGTTCGAGCCGGAGCTGTAGCCGGCCGCGATACGGCATACACCAGCGCGCCGACGGTGATCGCGATCGCGGCGGCGAGGAAGTTGACGCGGTTGAGCGTCAGGAAGAGCGTCAGCGAGATCACCGTGCCGAGGATGGCGAGGACGATGACGTAGAGGCTCGTGTCGCCGGCGAGCTTCTTCCGGATGAAGGGGATGCCGGCGCAGGTGAAGAGATACGTCGAGAGCCGCGCCACGGCGGACAGCATCGCGAGCTGTGCGAACGACCCGGCGAGCGAGAAGACCGCCGCCACTGCGACGTGAACGACGATCGCCACCGTCGGCGTGTGGAACTTCGGATTGACGCGGCTGATGGGACCCATGCGCCGGTCGAGCGATAGCGCGAAGAGCATGCGGGAGCCTTCGAGCACCGTGCCGGAGTTCGTTCCCGCCATCGAGAGCAACGCGCCGAGGGTGACGAAGAACGCGCCGAGCGGGATCAGTTGTCCCGCGGCGTCGGCGATCGGCGTCGCGCTCTTCGACAAGTCGGGAATCGT
Organism: Thermoanaerobaculia bacterium; assembly: GCA_036498125.1. Taxonomy (GTDB): domain Bacteria; phylum Acidobacteriota; class Thermoanaerobaculia; order Gp7-AA8; family Gp7-AA8; genus DASXHZ01. Next base: position 2,352 of record DASXIH010000387.1, on the reverse strand, counting down.
CGCCATCGCGCCGAGCTGCGCGAGGACGTAGATCGCGGCGATCGCCAGCGTCCCGACGAGCAGTGCGCGTGGGAGGTCGCGGCGCGGGTTCTTGAACTCGCCGGCAGGGACGCCCATGTTCTCGAAGCCGGCGTACGCGAAGAGCATGAAGAGCGCGGCCTCGTTCCAGCGCGTTCCGGCGCCGGGAATGGTGAGCGACGCGGGGATCGGGTTGTGCTTCCACGCGATGAGCGCGACGACGATGAATCCGACGAGCGGAATGAGCTTGCCGAAGGTGAAGACGTAGATCGACGCCGCGCCGTAGCGGACGCCGACGTAGTGAATGGCGCCGAGGATCAGGAGCGTGCCGAGGATGATCGCGGCGCGCCAGGCGCCAGTGCCGAGGGGTGCGTAGAGCCGCGCGAGTGAGACGACGAAGCCGTTCGAGAGCGATGCGAGCGACGTCAGACGCGCAATCCAGTTCATCCACCCGGTCTCGAATCCGACGAAGTCGCCGAACGCGGTGCGGGCGTAGAGGTACGCGCCGCCCGGCTCGCTGAAGTGGCTCGACGCCTCGGCGAAGCAGAGCACGAGGATGAATACCGGCACCGAGAAGAGCAGCGGCGCCCACAGCGAGAACGGCCCGAGAATCTTGTACGACTCGGTCGGGAGCAGGAAGACGCCGGAACCGACGACGGCGTTGATGCACATCGCCACGAGGCCCCAGAATCCTACGGTGCGGACCAGTTTCCCTGTCTGTTCGTTCATCACTTCTCCCGAGCGTACCCTTTGCCACGCAGCGCCCGTCCCGGCAATGCCTTCGTGATCACCCCATCGCGCAGCACCGGCGTCCCGTTCACGATCACATCCAGCACTCCCTCGCTGAAATGGTGCGGATCTTCGAACGTCGCGACGTCGCGGATCCGTTCGGCGTCGAAGACGACGATGTCCGCCTTCATGCCGGGGCGCAGGACGCCGCGGTCTTCGAGGTGCACGCGGTCGGACGCCTGCGAGGTCATCTTCCGCACTGCTTCTTCGAGCGTGAAGAGATGCTCGTCGCGCGAGTAGTGGCCGAGGACGCGGGCGAATGTGCCGTACGCGCGGGGGTGTGTCGCGACGCCGCGGTTGCGCGCCTCGGGTATCGGCGAGCCGGAGTCGGAACCGATCGAGACCCACGGCTGCTTCAGCGCCGTCCGCACATCCTCTTCATTCATCGAGAAGAAGATCACGTTGGGTGAGCCCTTCGTCTCGCTGAAGAGCCGCATCAGCGCCTCTTCCGGCGTGACGGTCATCTCCGCCGCGATCTGTTCGATGAACTTCTTCTCGTACTGTGCGAGCGCCGGGTTGTCGATGCGCGCGACGTAGATGCCGCGGTCGCCGCGTTTCACAACCTGCGCCCGCAGCTCCTCCGCGATCTTCGGCCGCTGCTCCGGATCGGCGAGCCGCTTCTGGAACTCGGAGTACCCGCCCTCCAGCGCCCAGTCGGGCGCGAGCGTCGAGAGCGATGTCGCCGAGGCGATGTACGGGTAGGCGTTCGCAGCGACGTCGATCCCCTCGGCGCGGGCAGCGTTGATGCGGTCGACGACGTGCGGCATCTTCCCCCACACCGCGCGGCCGCCGACCTTCAGGTGCCAGATGTTGACGGGGATCTTCGCCTCGCGGCCGATGCGGAACGCCTCGTCGAGACCGAGGTCGATCTGGGTTCCTTCGTCACGCATGTGCGTGAAGTAGACGCCGTCGTATTTTGCGGCGACCTTCGCCAGCGCGATGATCTCGTCGGTGGTCGAGTACATCGCGGGAAGGTAGATGAGCGAGGTCGAGAGGCCGATCGCGCCGTCGCGCATCGCCTGATCGACGATCCCCTCCATCTGCTGCAACTCGGCGGCGGTCGGCTGCCGGTTGATGTTGCCGATGACCATCTCGCGCGGATTCGATGAGCCGACGAAGAGGGCGAAGTTGATCGCGGTGCCGCGTTGGTCGAGCGCGTCGAGGTAGTCACGGAGGCGCGGCCAGCGCGCTTTCGGCGCGTTCGACGGTCCGGGGGACTCGCCCTCGCCGGTGACTTCAGTCGTCACGCCTTGGCGCACTTTCGCCTCGACGGTCGGGTCGACGAAGACGGCGCTCTGCGACTGGCCGAGAAGGTCGATGAAGCCGGGGGAGACGATGTGATCGTGTGCGTCGATCGTCGACGCCGCCGTCTGGTGCGAAAGGTCGCCGATCGCGACGATTTTGTCGCCGCGAATCCCGACGTCCGCGCGGAACCACGGCGCGCCGGTGCCGTCGATCACACGGCCGTTGGTGATCATGAGATCGAAGTCGTGCATGGGCGGGTGGGTGGTGGCGCAGGCTGCGAGGAGCAGCGAGAGGAGAAGG
>DASXIH010000386.1:0-9067 GCA_036498125.1 Thermoanaerobaculia bacterium | reverse complement strand
ACATACGGTTGCGGAGTGCCTCGTCGGGCAACTGGTGCGCGATCTGCGCGGCTGCGTTCAAGCACAAGTCGGCCCGTGCTGCCGCGCCGGTCTGTTCCAACGCGGCGCCCCTAAGCATCAGCGCATCGGCAGCGAACGGCGGGTCCATCCGCCTGAGATCGTGATCCAAAGCCGCTCGGGCGTACTCTTCCGCCGACGCCGTGTAGTTAGCCGCGAGCGCAGCGCGACCAACGGCGACGTTCATGAGAGCGAAATGGCGTGAAGTTGAATAACCGTAACCATTGCTCAGCGCCCGCAGCGCCGACGTCCATGCACCGGCGGAATTCCCGGTAAGCGTCATCGCCTCGCTACTAAGCATCTGCACAAATGCCGCGTTATCCCTCTCGCCAGTTGCTTCGAACTGGTCGGCTGCTAGGCGATATGCGCGTTCGGCTTCGTAGGGGTGATTAGCGGTCGTCTCGATTAGTCCGCGAATCCACTCTGCTTGCGCCGAAACGCTAGGGTAGCGCTCTGTAGAGCTCCCTAACGCTTCGCGGAGCTGGCGAATCGCGTCTGCGCTCTGCGCGTACGCTCCCAGGTAATAGTCTGCCGTGCCGATGTACACTTGGCTACGCAGCCATAGTGGACATGACAGCGACCGCAGCGCCGCAGCAGCAGATTTCAATTTTGCTAGAGCTTCGCTGGTGCGATGCTGTCGTGACAGCAAACGTCCGTCGGCGAATGCTGATATCGCCTCCGACAAAGCGAGTCCCCGCTGCGACGACTGCTCGCTCTCGATGATGAGAACACTGTCGATATCGAGATCATCAAGCGTTGCGTCGCGAATAGCGGAAGCTACAGCGCGCGCTACTGACAGATTTTCGCGAGCCGCGACCTTGTCGTGTGAGTGAAACGATCTCGCCCAAGCGGGCAGCACTTCTTCTTCGCAGAAAGCGCGTATGTACTGAGGCCAGGTTTTCGCGGCAGCGACCAGTTCGTCGTGATTCCCGGAGAGTGCCAGCTGACGAGTTTGCGACGGCTCAAAGACCAAAGCCGATGGTCGAACAGGGGTCGTAAGCTCGTTCAGGCGCCCCTGCGCCTCTCGAGACCATGATGACGTGCCGTCGAGCGCGAGATATTCACGCCACGCATCGACGGCTGCTGCATGCGCCTGCATCGCCTGAAGAATCAGCGCGCGATTCCAAGCCGTTGCCGAATCCGGGTGAAGCTTCCACGCACACGTCACCGCCTCATTACTGATGAGAAGATCTTCGGCGGAGGCTCGCATTTTGAAGCGCGTATAATGTGCAGCCGCGGCATCATTCAGGAGGCGCGCATCCTTGCACAAGTGGATGGCGGAGGCGACTGAGGAATCATCGCGATTGAGTTGGATCGCGCGATCGAGCTGCCGGACGGCATCATCCACGCGTCCCAATAACAGCGAAGAGACCCCCGCCGCGTGAAGACGTATTATGGCCGGAGCGGACTGCGTGGCGTCCTCGACCGCGGACGCTGCAGCTAGGAGGCGCAATGGGTGAAGCTCCTCGCTTACGCCCCGTTTAGTTGGTTCAGCAGGGCGGTAAACTGACTGCCCGCTCAGTCGCGCTTCGCTCGCCCGGAAAGGAAGGTGATTAGCTGCATCGAGAAGCGTTCCAATGTGCGTGCGCCGACTATACGAATACTGCGAGTACCATTCCTGCATCGGCGCCGCGAAAATCACCAGCGCGATCACTGCGGCGGCAGCGATGGATCCCGAGGAGATCCACAGCGCCTTCGGCGATCGCGGGTGCGAGACGATAACTGGCTTCTTTTTAGCGCTCTGAAACGCTCGCCCCGCCATCACCGTCCCGTAGCAATCCTCGCAATCCGCAACGTGCGCGACCACTCTTTTCCTCGTCTCCTCGTCGAGTCGCCCGTCGATGAAGGCGGCGAGCGTCTCGTCAGAGGGGAATGCGGAGTGTTCCATCGGATTCATCTCCCCGACAGCCGGCTTGCGCCGCCCACGAAGTCACCCGCTGGTTTGGAGGGACTCGTCGATGGAATTCCCTCGGCCGGTTCAATCTCCACCGGCCGGTCGCCGTGCGCGAACAAGTCGTCGATCTCTTTTCGTCCGATGCCGGCGCGCTCGAGCGCGGTGCGCGCTTTGCCGAGGAGCTTGTCGATGCGCTTGTATGTCTTCTTTGCGTCGAGGTGCAGCGTGCCGGCGATGTCGGCGATGCGTTGCGCGCTCCAGAAGCGCATTTTGAGGATCAGCCGGTCCTCGGCTTCGAACGAAGTCATGATCTGGTCGAGGATGGATGCCGCGCGGCGGGCGAGCTGCTCCCTTTCGCGCGATATCGGGCCGTCGGATGGATCGTCGGCCGCTGTCACGAGATCCGGAACCGTTTCGTCAGTCACCAAAACCGGCCGCGGGGAGCGCGGCGGGAGGCGCAGCGCGATCGCTTCGAGCTCCCGCCGTGAGGCAGCGGGCGAATTTCCGGTCGTCATCAGTTCGAGCGCTTCGGCGAGCGAGTAGCCGTCGCGCGTCGTCAGGCGCTCGAGCGTGATTGCGACGTCGCCCATCCGCTTCGCTTCGGCCGAGGGACGCCACTTGCCCCACTCTTTCGTGCGGTGCTGGTAGAGCAGGCGGTGGATGACCGTCGTCAGGTAGGTCGTGAACGAACTTCGTTCCTCGAACTTGCGGATGATCTGGTAGTCGCCGTCGATCAGCTCGACCTTCACGTAACCGACAAAATCCTCGGTGTCCGCTTCGCTCATGTGCATGCGGCGGCAATAGAACGAGGCGATCCGCTCGATCGTCGGAACGTTTGCGAGAAACCGCTCTTCCGGGTTCACAGATTGTCTGGAGCTGATGGGAGTCAGTGTAGCAGGACTGATCTAAGTCACCGTTGACACATTTGATACCTTGCGGCGCGATGGGCAATACAGCGGGACAGTGGACCTGCCCGATGCATCCGGAGGTCGTGCGCGACAAGCCTGGCTCGTGTCCTATCTGCGGAATGGCGTTGGAGCCTCGGGCGGTCACGCTCGAGGAGCAACCGAACGAAGAGCTGATCGACATGCGGCGGCGCTTCATCGTCAGCACCGTCCTCTCCGTTCCGATTCTGGTTCTCGGCATGAGTGGGATGACGACGATGCCGTGGGTGCTGTTCGCGCTGACGACGCCGGTCGTGCTCTGGGGCGGATGGCCGTTCTTCGTCCGCGGCTGGATGTCGCTGGTGACGCGGCACCTCAACATGTTCACGCTGATCGCGCTCGGCACCGGCGCCGCGTACGGCTTCAGCGTCGTCGCGACGTTCGCGCCGCACCTCCGCCTCCCGCTCTACTTCGAGCCGGCCGCGATCATCACGACGCTCGTTCTCCTCGGCCAGGTGCTCGAGTTGCGCGCCCGCGAACGGACGTCGCACGCGATCAAGTCGCTCCTCGGACTGACGCCGAAGACTGCGCGCGTGGTGATGGAGCACGGCGAACACGACATGCCGGTCGACCAGATCACGGCCGGCATGCGGATTCGCATTCGCCCGGGCGAGCGCGTGCCGGTCGACGGCATCGTCGAGGAGGGCCACTGCGCGATCGATGAGTCGACGATCACCGGCGAGCCGCTACCGGTCGAGAAGGAGAGAGGAAGCAAGCTGACAGCCGGCACGGTCGCGACGACCGGCTCGGTGATCATGCGCGCCGAGCGCATCGGCGCGGACACGCTGCTCGCGCAAATCGTCCAAATGGTCGCCGAGGCGCAGCGCAGCCGCGCCCCGATTCAGCGCCTCGCCGACGTCGTCTCCGGCTGGTTCGTGCCGATCGTGATCGCGGTCGCGATCGTGACGTTCATCGTCTGGTTCAGTGTCGCGACGCTCGGCGCCGCGCTGGTGAATGCTGTGGCCGTTCTGATCATCGCCTGTCCGTGCGCCCTCGGCCTTGCGACGCCGATGTCGGTCATGGTCGCCGCCGGCCGCGGCGCGACGAACGGAATCCTCGTACGCAACGCAGAGGCGTTGCAGATCCTCTCGTCGGTCGACACGGTGGTCGTCGACAAGACGGGAACGCTCACCGAAGGGAAGCCTAAGGTCGTCAGGGTCGAGGCGCGCGGTGGATTCAACGAAGCCGAGGTCCTGTCGCTCGTCGGGAGCGTCGAGCGTGCGAGCGAGCATCCGCTGGCGAACGCGATCGTTGCCGCAGCGGGCGAGACCAAGACCGCGATAAACGTGAAGACGATCGCCGGACGTGGCGTCACGGGCGTCGTCGATGGGAAGCACGTGAGCGTGACGAACGAATCATTCGACGACGCCGCCGCGAACGAGCTGCGCGCAGACGGCAGCACCGTCGTCTTCGCGCGAATCGACGACAAGCCCGCGGCGCTCATCGCGATTGCCGATCCAATCAAGGCGACGACTCCCGACGCGCTGAAGGCGCTGCACGCGAATGGCATTGACGTCGTGATGCTCACCGGCGACGCGCGAACCACAGCAGATGCAGTCGCAAAGAGGCTCGGCATCGATCGTGTTGAAGCGGAGGTGCTTCCGTCCGACAAAGAGAGCGTCATCCGGAAACTGCAGTCCGAAGGTCACCGCGTCGCGATGGCAGGTGACGGCGTAAACGACGCGCCGGCGCTCTCACGCGCCGACGTCGGCATAGCGATGGGCACCGGGACGGACATCGCAATCGAGAGTGCCGGAATCACGCTCGTGAAAGGCGACCTTCGCGGCATTGCCCGGGCGCGAAGACTCTCCGAGGCGATGATGCGAAACATCCGGCAGAACCTTTTCTTCGCGTTCATCTACAACATCCTCGGCGTGCCGATTGCCGCGGGCGTGCTGTATCCGTTCTTCGGTGTGCTGCTCAGCCCGATCATCGCGAGTGCGGCGATGACGTTCAGCAGCGTCACGGTGATTGGGAATGCTTTGAGGCTGCGGCGCGCGCGGCTCTGAGGACGAGAAGCAAAAGGGCCGGCTGAGAGCCGGCCCCTACACTTGTCTTACTTCCCCTGAATGAACGCCACGATGTCGTTCGACACTGCTTCTTCCGAGGGGCGGTGCAGATACATCATGTGTCCGCCGGGATACTGCTTGATCACGAGACGCTTCTGGTCGATGCCGCTGTGCGTCAGCATGTACTTGTTCGCGAAGTACGACGTCACGAGGTCGTTGTAGCCGGACGCCGAGAAGATGCGCAGCGCTTCGTTGTCTTTCGTCCCCTGGGCCAGCGCGCCGGTGACGTCGACGAATCCTGCGAACGCGCCCTTCCGGTTTGCCGGACGCTTCCACTTCTGATTCGCCTCGCCGTTCTGCGGGTAGTAACGCTTGTCGAAGTCGACGCCGAGGTCGTTGTGCAGGTAGTTCTCGAAGAGTGCGGTGTAGATCGGGCCGGTCTTCGCGTCGAACGCGTCGTTGTCGGGAAACTCCGCGACGCGATCGAGCTCTTCCTGTTGGTAACGATCGTCGAGAGCGCCGATCGACTTCCCTTCGTCGCGCAGCAGCTCCTTCGCGAAGCGGAACGCGTAGATCCGGAGATCGGAGCGGAGGATGTACTCCTTCGACAGGCCGGTGTAGCGATGTAGCGAGTCGGCGATCTTCTCCTTCTGCGCCTTATCGAGTGAGTCACCCTGGAAGAGCGCGAGGAGGTACTCGTTGCCGGCGAAGTGCTCGACCTCTTTGAGCAGCGTGTCGAGGTCCTTCCACTGGTCGGGAAGCTTGTGGTGGTAGTACGCGGCGGCGGCCATCGCCGGAAGGGTCGTCGCGTAACTGAGGTCGTTGCCGGCGGTGACGAACGGCAGCGTTCCCATGTTGAGTGCCGGCGAGATGAGGATGACGCCGTTGAGACCGACGTTCAGGGTTTGCTGCAGTTGCGCGACGAGCAGCGACGAGCGGATCCCGCCGTAGCTTTCGCCGAGGAGGTACTTCGGCGAATTCCAGCGGTTGTGCTGCGTGATCCAGGCGCGGATGAACTCCGCGACCGACAAGGCGTCCTCGTCGTAGCCCCAGAAGTCTTCGCCTTTCTTGTCGCCCATGGCGTGGCTGTAGCCGGTGCCGACCGGATCGACGAAGACGAGATCCGTGGCGCGGAAGATCGTGACCGGGTTGTCGCGCAGTTTGTAGGGCGGCGCGCCGGGGTCGGTGGCGTCGCTTGGGATGTCGATCACCTTCGGACCGACGAGGCCGAAGTGCAGGAAGAGCGACGCGGATCCGGGACCGCCGTTGTAGACGAAGGTGACGGGCCGGTCTTCCTGCCGCGCCACGCCGTCCTTTGTATAGGCGATCGTGAAGAAGCTCGCGGTCTCTTTCCCGTTGTCGTCCTTGAGGAAGATCTCCTCGGACGTGGTGGTGTAGTTCATGTCCGCGTCGCCGATGCGGCCATGGTGCTGCTTCACGAACTTCTTCGGCTCCGGCTTTTCCGGCTTCTCAGCCGGCTTGGCGGCGGCCGATTTGTCCGCCAGCTTCGGCTCGTCGGCACGAAGTGTTGCAAACGCGCCGCTGCCGGCGACGCACAGAATCGCGGCCGCAGCCGCCAAGGACTTCAATCGCATGGACCTATTCCTCCTCAGGTGCTTCGACAAGGACGATGAGCTTCGTAGTATACGAACACGCTGCGGCAGTGTTTCGTATACCGTACGAAAGATCGTCATGGGGTCCGGGCTCCGACGCCGCATCAAACAGGCGCATTTCAAGTCTCCGCAGCAGGAGGCGCTGCTGAATCTTTCCGTCGCGGCGGCGTATCTGCGCGAGGAGAGTGAGCGTGTCGTCTCGGCGTTCGACATCACGCTGCCGCAGTACAACGTCCTCCGCATCCTCCGCGGCGTGCATCCGGACGGGCATCCGCGCGGCGAGATCGCGAGCCGCATGCTCGACCGCGCTCCCGACGTCACCCGGATCGTCGACCGCCTCTCGGCGAAGAATCTCGTCGAGCGCGATCGGAGCGGCGACGACAAGCGGCAGTCGATCACCCGGATCACATCCGCGGGACTCGATCTCCTCCGCCGGATCGACGTCCCGATGCAGCATGCCTTCGACGAGGTCGCGAATCGCCTGTCAGCCCGCGACTGCCGCAATCTCTCGCGTCTCTGCGAGCTCCTTTACGACGGCGACTGACTGGCGCGTTCAGATCTTCGCCGCCGCCGTCTTGATGAGTGGGGCCGGCGTATTCGCGACGGCGTCGAGCGTCTCGATGTTCTTGACGATGTCGCGGCTCTCGCCCGCGGCGATGACGGCGATCGCATCGGCGATCAGCTTCGGCGGGTGAAGGATGAGCGCGCCGAGGGCGGCGACTCTGAGGTCGTGAAGCATGATCGTCGTCGGATGGATGATCGACGGCTCGATCGCGAGCTCCTTCGCGAAGAGCCACGCGGAGTCGCGTGTGATCACCAGGCCGTCGGCGATGAGATCGAGCTCGTGCTGCATGAGCACCGCGTAGATGTCGGCGAGCACCGGCGAGAGCGAGTCGATCTCGGTGACGACGGTCGACACCTGGCTGGAGAGCACCGCGTTGACCGTGTTGAAGTCGTGGTGGAGCGAATCGATCTGCTTCCCCGGCGCGACCGCCTCGGCGGCGATGCCGAGGTCGAGGTCGATGTGCGCGTTCACCCCGGCGATCATGTGTTGCACGATGATCGGCGCCGGGAGCTGCGCGCCGTCGAACGCGACGCGCCAGCAATGCGAGATGGATGGGTACTGCGCCGGGTAGAAGTAGGCGTTGAAGGCGGCGAAGTAGCGGCTCGCGAACGTGACGTCGAAACGCTCCATCCGCGGCCCGTCATCAAACAGATTGTTCGCAATCCCCTGCTTGATCGCGATCGTGATGCGTTTGTACAACGCCGCGAAGTATCCGAGGCGGCTCTCCGCCGAGATGGTCCAGTCGATGATGCCCTGGATCGCGGCGACGACCTCGTCGATCTTCGTGACGGTCGGAATGGGCGGCGGTAGTGACGGCATGACGGATATTGTCGCCTATCCGAAGCACTAAGCTCTAAGCCCTATGCACTCATCCAAGCCGCGCGGAGGAACGCGGCCGCTGAAGACGCTGGAGCGCGTCCTCTCGAAGGCCGGGGCGGGATCGCGGACCGATGCACGCCGCTGGATCGCCGCGGGGCGGGTGGCGGTGAATGGGACGGTGGTGAAGAACCCCGACGCCTGGATCGACCTCGAGCGCGATCGGGTGGCGTTCGACGGCAAGAAGCTGGCGAAGGAAACGCGCGCGTACCTGCTGCTGTACAAACCGAAGGGCTACCTGACGACCTATCGCGATCCCGAGGGGCGGCAGACGGTGTACGACCTCCTCCCCGACCGCGATCGCTATCTCTTCCCGGTCGGGCGCCTCGATCTCGACACGAGCGGACTGCTGATCATGACGAACGACACGCAGTTCGCCGAGCGGCTGACGAATCCCGACTTTCACATCGCGAAGACGTACCTCGTCAAGGCGTCGATCCGTCTGTCCGACGACGATCTCGCGCGGCTGCGGCAGGGCATCGAGTTGAGCGACGGTCCGACGCGCCCCGCACGCGATGTGCACCGCGTCCGCGAGGCGGGAGGAAAGACGGTGTTCGAGATCACGATCACCGAGGGGCGCAACCGGCAGGTGCGCCGGATGGTCGAGGCCCTCGGCGGTAAGGTGCTCAAACTCGTTCGGACGGCGATCGGAACGATCGAAATCGGCGATCTGCAGATCGGAAAAACGCGCGCGCTCACGGACGCCGAGGTGCGGGCGCTGAGTGGGAGGAAGAAATGAGGAAGCTGTTGGTGGTCGCGCTGCTGCTGCTTGCGTGTGGCGGGGGTGAAAAGCACGCCAGCACCCCGCCGGCAAGATTGCCGGCGAGACATAGAGGCTGTCCGAGTTCGGCGGATGCGCAGGGGATCATCGAGAAGTCGGCGGACTTCGGCGAATTCGATTTCACGCAGACGGCGGTGACGATCCCGGTGAAGAAATCGGCGATGAATCCGCCGCAGCTCGAAAACGCGAAACAGCTCGCTGCCGCCGGCTGGCTGACGTTCGACGGCGACGACGTCACGCTCACCAAGGGCAAGGACGATCCGCGGTTCAACGTGCGCGGCAACGGATTCATCGACGTCGTGCCGGTTGCGAAGAAGAAGATGGGGAC
>DASXIH010000385.1:0-5865 GCA_036498125.1 Thermoanaerobaculia bacterium | reverse complement strand
CCAACGCGCAGGAAAGAGTTGCAATTCGTGCAACTCTTTCGCACCTTTCGCGATCGAAAGAAGTCGCGCACTCCCTCCGCACCAATTAGCTAAGTCACGCCTATTCAGTGAACTACGACCCGTTCACCGGATCGTGACCGAATTGCGATGCACGAGCTCTCCCCTCCTCTCGGTACCTTGAATGCGGTTCTTTGACAGGCATTCTCGAGGTGCTATCGCCCGCTGCGGTTCGGCCGGACCGAGGGCGGGTAACGAGGAGCCGGGCGGTCATGCGCGCGTGGCGCATGACGCGCTCGCAGAGAGGAAAGTGACCAACATGGCTGACACGACCAATCCCCAGAACCCGGGAGCCGACCCGGCGACGATCCTTACCCCCGACGAGGCAGTGCAGATCCTTCGGACTCTGCAGACGCGAATCCAGCCGCCGGACGACTCACGCGTAGCGCACGTGAAGTCGTTCACGCTGGCGAGCGTCGACCCGCACTTCGTCACCGCTTCGATCAATGCGATCGGCGCGGTCGAGGCGGTGCAGTCGGCAGTCGGCCGGACGGCGGAAGACGTGCGTCAGGAGACCGAGACAGCGGCCCGCTGGACCGCATTCACCGACGAGCTCCGGACGATGCTCGCCGCGTCGATCGGCGCCGACCGGGTCCGCCGCCTCAACGTCGGCCTCACGGCGCTCCAGACGTACAGCATCTGCAAGCAGCTCAATCGCGACAAAACCCGCGCCCCGCAAGTCTCCGCCCATCTCCAGGAGATGAAGCGCCTGAACAAGCTCGGCGGGAAGTCGGGTAAGAGCTCAACGCCGAAGCCGCAGAACCCCGGCCCGGTGACCACTCCCATCCCGCCCGTTCACACGACGTAGTTGCCCCCGTTCCGGGCGCGCGCAAGCGCGCCCGGAACTCTCGAGGGCACTCTCAGTCAGGACGGGCGGAGCTCGCGAACGAACATGAAGATCATGACCGCAACGCTGACCGAACCGAGCGTCATCAGGCGGAACGCGTCGAACGGTCCGACCTGGGTTGAGCCGTAGATATAGCCGGCGCCCGTGATGGCGGCCATCGAAGCGACGAAGAGATTCAGCACGTCGCGCTCGTCCTCCCGGGACGACGCAATCAGCAGCTGGCGCAGGAACCGTTGTGCCATGACGATGAGGAGAATGATCGAAAAGAGCGATCCCAGCGGCATGTCGTCCGAGCCGAGACAGAAGTCATAACCGCCATGAATTGCCATGGCGAGAGGAAACACAGTCTTGAACGCGTCGCGCGGCGTCGCACGTTTGCGCAGCGTGTCGAACATCGAGAGCGCCACGAGTGCCGTCAGCGACATGTGGAGAAAATTCGCGGTGAGAAATCTCGAAAGCGCGAGATCGGCATGGTGGTCGAAGTAATTGATGTTCTCCTCGGCCGCGAATCCGAGACCGACGAGAGCGCCGCAGGTCATGGCCTCGATTCGCGAGCCGCGACGCAGCAGCGCCGGCAAGAGCGGAAGAAAGAGGATCGCTTTCCAGCCTTCCTCGCGCAGTCCGACCCCAAATATGTTGAAGATGAGATCCGGCACGAACTGGCCGACTTCACGAAATCCCAGGTCATCCTGGATCGTCGCCGTGAGAAGGGTCGGGTAAATGCTGAGAATCCCGAGAAGAACCGAACCGGCATAAAGAAGGACGCGGCCGTGGACAGCGTCATGAATGCGGCCGAGGCGTGCGGCAATCCAGAACCAGAGCGCCCCCGCGATCAATGCGAGGACAACCGGCCAGACCGTGATGCCGACATAACTCGCCGGCCAAGTCCAGAGCAAGACTCCGAGGACGTCGCGATCGTGCACGGCAAGATCGGCGCGAAGCGAAGCGTCGACCGCCTCCGCCCAGCGCGGATCGTTGAGCCGCATTCGCACCGCCTGCCAATCGTCGTTGGCGATCCACGCTCGGAGAGCTCGCTGCCGGCTCCATTCGGCGATCTCGCTCGATGAAGAGCCCTCGCGCTCGAATCGAATCGCCGCGGCGCGCCGGTCCTTCTTCGCGAGAGCTCCCTCTCCGATCACGAAGTTCGCATACGGAACGGGCGGATTCCGGTCGGCCAAAGGGAGCACGGCTGCCGGATCGGCCTTCTCCGGATTCATGCGCACTGCGTAGAAATACGACTCGATGGCAGTGACTCGCGCGTCACGCACCGCCGTCAGTTGCTGTCGAATCGCCGCGTCACTGATCGGTGAGGCCTCATCGCCATCGACGAGACCCTCATGCGCCTCCGTGAAGCGAATCCACCACGGCAATCGCCGCGGGTCCCGGCGGACCATCCGCCACGCGATCTCCTCCGCCGCGCGGTCATCGTCATTCGACATCGCGCGGTCGAAACGCTCGACCGGAGAGAGAGTGGATTCGATGTGCCGCCAGGAGATCACGGCGACGATGAGCGACGTCACGCTGATCGCGACGAGCGGGCCCCACAGCGCGAGAAGACGTTGCAGGCGGCGCGCTCGCCAAGGTGTCACCGGCAAATGATAGCGGGCGCGAAACACAACGGGCGGCCTTTCGGCCGCCCGTTGATCGCCGGCAGGATTGCCGGCGCTACACAGAAACAAAGTTACTGCTCGTCGTCGAAGTCGGCCAGCGAGAGGGCGTCCTCGTCCTCGGTCTCGGGGCGGAGCAGGTCTTCCAGTGAGGGCTGGATGACCGGCGGCTCGTCCTTTTCGAGATAGACGTTCCGGTAGACCGGCATGCCGGTACCGGCCGGGATGAGGCGGCCGACGATGACGTTCTCCTTGAGGCCGCGGAGGTAGTCGACGCGGCCGGCGATGGCCGCTTCGGTGAGCACGCGCGTGGTCTCCTGGAACGACGCCGCTGAGATGAACGAATCGGTCGAGAGCGAGGCCTTGGTGATGCCGAGGAGGAGAGGAACTCCGTCCGCCGGCTCGCCGCCGCGGTTCATGACCTTCTCGTTCTCTTCCATGAAGCGGAAGCGATCGACCTGCTCGTCGACGAGGAAATCGGTATCGCCGACGCGAGTGACGCGCACGCTGCGGAGCATCTGGCGGCAGATGGTCTCGATGTGCTTGTCGTTGATCTGCACCGACTGGGAGCGGTAGACCTCCTGGATCTTGTCGACCAGGTACTTCTGCAGCTCCCTGATACCGAGAACCGAGAGGACGTCATGCGGATCGATCGGACCGTCGATGAGCGGATCGCCGGCGCGCACGCGCTCGCCCTCCTGCACGTTGACGTGCACGGAACGCGGGACGCTGTACTCGTGGCGGGTGCCTTCGTCGGTCTCCACGATGATGCGGCGCATGCCCTTGACCACCGGCCCGTGATGCACGATGCCGTCGACCTCGGTGATGACCGCCTTGTCGCGGGGATGACGCGCTTCGAACAGCTCGACGACGCGCGGCAGACCGCCGGTGATGTCCTTCGTCTTGGTCGTGGCACGCGGGATCTTGGCGAGAATGTCGCCCGGATGCACTTCCTGGCCGTTGTGAACCATGACGTGGGCGCCGGTCGGAAGGAGGTACTTCTTCTCTTCGCCTTTGCCCGCTTTGATGATGAGGGTCGGGGTGCGCTTTTCCGCCGCCGCCGACTCGACGATGACCATCTGCGTGAGACCGGTGACTTTGTCAGTCTCTTCGCGGACGTTCTCGCCCTCGATGATGTCCTTGAAGGTGGCCTTACCGCCGACTTCGGTCAGAACTGCTGACGTGAACGGATCCCACTCGACGAGGGTCTGGTTGGCGTCGACGTGCTGGCCGTCGCGCACGCGCAGCGTCGCGCCGTAGACGAGCGCGTAACGCTCCTTCTCGCGCGAAGCGGCGGCGATTTCGGCCTTCTCGCCCTTCTTTCCCTTCCGCGCCGGCGTGTCTTCCATGATGAGGAGCTTGCCGTTGCGGTTGATGACGACGAGGTCGCCGTTCTTGTTCGTGACGGTGGCGACGTTGACGAGCTGCACGCGGCCCGGTGAGGTGGCCTCGTGCTTCGACTGCTCGGAAACGCGTGATGCGGTACCACCGACGTGAAACGTACGCATCGTTAGCTGCGTGCCCGGCTCGCCGATCGACTCGGCGGCGATGACGCCGACCGCTTCGCCGATCTCGACGAGCTTGCCGCTCGCGAGGTTGCGGCCGTAGCAGCGGCGGCAGACGCCGCGGCGGGTCTCGCACGTGAGCACCGAACGAATCTTGACCTGCTCGATGCCGGCTTCCTGGATCGCGTTCGCGAGGTCTTCGGTGATCTCGTCGTTCTGCGCCACGAGCTGTTCGCCCGTGAGCGGATCGTAAACGTCTTCCTGCGACACGCGGCCGGAGGCGCGGTCGCGCAGCGGTTCGAGGATGTCGCCGCCTTCCATGATGGAGGTGACGACGATGCCGTCGAACGTCTGGCAATCCTCTTCGGTCACGATGACGTCCTGCGCCACGTCGACGAGACGGCGGGTGAGGTATCCCGAGTCCGCGGTCTTGAGCGCCGTGTCGGCGAGACCCTTACGCGCGCCGTGGGTGGAGATGAAGTACTGCAGCACCGAGAGGCCTTCGCGGAAGTTCGCGGTGATCGGCGTCTCGATGACCTCGCCGGACGGCTTCGACATCAGTCCGCGCATACCGGCGAGCTGGCGAACCTGCTCACGGCTGCCGCGGGCGCCGGAGTCGGCCATCATGAAGATCGGGTTGAACTCGCCGCGATCGCTCTCGGTCTTGCGCATCGCGGAGAACATCTCGTCGGACACCTGCTCGGTAGCGCGGTGCCAGATGTCGATGATCTTGTTGTGGCGCTCGCCGGCCGTGATCGCGCCGTCGAGACGCTGGCGCTCGACTTCGAGCACCGAACGGCGCGCTCCTTCGACGATGTCCTGCTTCTTCGGCGGGATGACCATGTCGTCGACGCCGATGGAGACGCCGGCCTTCGTCGCGTAGAGGAAGCCGAGGTCTTTGAGACCGTCGAGCATCCGCACCGTGAGGTCGTTGCCGTAGTTGATGAAGCAGTAGTTGACGAGCTCCTGCAGCCCCTTCTTCTTGAGAAGACCATTGAGGTACGGGATCTCCTCAGGGACGTGCTGGTTGAAGATGACGCGGCCGACCGTGGTGGAGAGGAGTTTGTTGTCGTACTCCTCCATCTCGGCGTGGACGACGTCCTGGTCGTTGAACTGCTTGGTGAGGTCGATGACGGGACCGCTGATACGGAGGCGGATGGCCGTGAGCAGCTCGACTTCGCCGGCTTGCAGCGCGAGGGTGACTTCGTCTTCGCTACCGAACGCTTTTCCTTCGCCGCGGGCGCCCTTCTTCTCCTTGGTGAGGTAGTAGCAGCCGAGGACGAGGTCCTGCGACGGGACGGCGAGCGGCTTGCCGTGGGCCGGCGAGAGGATGTTGTTCGACGCCAGCATCAGCACCTGCGACTCGACCTGAGCCTTCGGCGAGAGCGGAACGTGAACGGCCATCTGGTCGCCGTCGAAATCGGCGTTGAACGCGGTGCAGACGAGCGGGTGGATCTTGATCGCCTTGCCCTCGACGAGCACCGGCTCGAATGCCTGGATGCCGAGGCGGTGAAGCGTCGGTGCGCGGTTCAGAAGGACCGGATGCTCTTTGATGACCTCATCGAGCGCGTCCCACACTTCGTTGGTCTGCAGCTCGACGAGCTCCTTGGCGGCCTTGATGGTACCGACGAGGCCCTTCTGCTCGAGCTTCTGGTAGATGAACGGCTTGAAGAGCTCGAGCGCCATCTTCTTCGGAAGACCGCACTGATGCAGCTTCAGCTCGGGGCCGACGACGATGACCGAACGGCCGGAGTAGTCGACGCGCTTGCCGAGGAGGTTCTGGCGGAAGCGGCCCTGCTTGCCCTTGAGGGTGTCGGAGAGCGACTTGAGCGGGCGGTTGTTGGAGCCC
>DASXIH010000384.1:0-2012 GCA_036498125.1 Thermoanaerobaculia bacterium | reverse complement strand
GCCACTAAGGTTGCCGCCCGTAAATACGAACGCGCGAACGCCTGACGCGATAAGTGCCTGTCGCTCGAGCGGGCGTCTACGAATCAACTTGTCCTTCGTCAAAACGATCCAGCCCTCGGACCCGGCCCGTGCGAGCCACACGTCGTCGGGCGTGTCCTGCTCCTGAAAGACAGAATCGTGCGTGATTGTCTTGACGCCGGCCTCCGACAGAGCCACGGCGATCTGCCGCCCCATCGAACGGTCGACGAAGAAGACGAGATCAGGCGGCTTCGCAGCGGAGCGCTTCTTCGATTTCGTCCGACGTTCGATCGTAATCCTCCGCCAGGGTCGCGACGGAATCGCCCGCTTTCCACCGTTCGTGGAGTACGGCGGTAGGGATTCCGCTGCCTGCGATCACCGGTCGTCCGAACGCAACGCGTGGGTCGATCGTGATGAGGCGAGGCGATTTAGTCGGGTCTTTGCGCGTGAGCGGAAAGAGGCGTACGACGCCCTTTCGACTCCGTTCCACGCGGTCGAGAAACGGTCTCAGCACGTCCATGATGCCGAGTTGGCCGCCCCGCGAGACATTCGTCAGATAGTCGGCCGTGTCGACAAAGACGTTCCGTCCGAGCGTCGAGAGATCGAGGTCTGCCAGGGGGTGAACTGTCTGCGGATGCAGGCGCCGAAGCTCCTGAACATCGCGCCGCAGCTGCTGAAGCGGAATGTTGTGGTTGTGGCGAAGACCACCGAGGACGAAGGCCTCAACGAGGTTGAAAAACGAGAGCTGACCGGTCGAGTCTTCCGGAAGTTCGATCACCGGCCGCTCGCCGATCCACCGTCGAAGCGTAGCTACTGGAACCGCTGTATAACGCGCAGCCTCGATCAGCGGATATGCTGGAATGTCTCGAGGGTCTCGGTCGCCGTAGAGGCGCAGTTTGGGCATGCGGAAAGGTGATCCCTGAATTGAGGGTAGCACGTGTGCCCGTCGTCACATCGAGATGGGCTCCGCTCGGGAGGCGCTGGCGACGACGGCGGCGAGATTTGGTGGCGGTGACTGGAGTCGAACCAGTGACCTAGCGCTTATGAGACGCCCGCTCTGACCATCTGAGCTACACCGCCGGGAACAGGGCCGCGGATTATACTCAAACGCCTGAGCCAGCGAGATATTTCGATGTCGAGCGCCAGCGAAAGAGCCTGCAAAACGTGCGGGGAGAACGCCGAGAACAAGAACCTCGAGCGGTGCAGCGTCTGCGTCTCGTGGTTCTGCGCCGACTGCGCGCACCGAGCATACGGCGGCCGGAAGTTCTGTTCCGCTGAATGCGCCCGCACCTACTACTTCCACGGAGGGGATGACGATGACGACCAGGACCCTGGAACCGAAGAGTGAAACGATCAGCGCCGGCGGCGCGATGACGCGCCGGCCGCGGCGCCTCCGCCGGAGCGAGTCGATCCGCTCGCTGGTGCGTGAGACGGTCGTCCGCCCCGAGGATTTGATCTATCCTCTCTTCGTCGTGCCGGACTCCCGGCCGAAGGTCGAGATTGGATCGATGCCGGGCGTCTATCAGCTCCGCGTTCGCGAAGCGGTCGACGAAGCCAAACGCGCCGCCGGCCTCGGCGTCCGCGCGGTCCTGCTGTTCGGCCTCCCGGCATACAAGGACGGCATCGGCTCGTCGTCGTGGGACCCAGCCGGCCCCGTGCAGCTCGCGATCGAAGGGATCAAGCGCGCCGCGCCGGAGATGACGGTGATGGCCGACGTCTGCCTCTGCGAGTACACGGACCACGGACACTGCGGCGTGATCGTCGACCGCGACGGGATCAAGGACGTCGACAACGATCAGACATTGCCCCTGCTCTCGAAGCAGGCGATCTCGTTCGCCGCCTCCGGCGCCGACTTCGTCGCGCCGTCGGACATGATGGACGGACGCATCGGCGCCATCCGCAACGCGCTCGACGACCGCGGACTCGCCGACGTCGGGATCATGGCGTATTCCGCGAAGTTCGCGTCGGGGTTCTACGGACCGTTCCGCGAGGCG
>DASXIH010000383.1:0-3639 GCA_036498125.1 Thermoanaerobaculia bacterium | reverse complement strand
GATGACGATGAACAGCACGAGCTGCTGGATCTTCAGCATCGAGAAGAGCTGCTGGTTCCTTTCGCGCAAGTCGCTGACGGCGTAGCGGTGATCCGTCCGGCGGCCGATGTCGTTCGTCACCTGGTCGATCGCGGCGCCCGGCGCGAGCTTGACCTCGATCAGGTTCGCCGCGCCGCGCGCGTCGGAGAGGCGCTCCGCCTCCGCGAGGTCGATGAAGACCCAATGCGCGTCGTAATCGTAGAAGCCGGTCGAGAACACGCTCGTGACGACGAACGTCGCGCTGCGCGGCAGGAACGACTCCCCTTCGCTCGGCACCGTCACGCTGATCGCGTCGCCCGCATGCACGCCGAGTCGCGTCGCGAGGTACCGGCCGACCGCGATCCCGTTCTCGCCGTCCGGCGTCTCGAAGCGGCCGTGCGGCCCGACGATCTTCGCCAGCATCGGCGTCGTGCGCGCCCGCACCGGATCGAAGCCCTTGAGCATCACCTGGATCCCGGTGCTGTTGCGCTCCGTCGTCACCAGCGCCTGCTGAAACAGCACCGGCGACGCCTCCGCCACGCCCGGCGTTCCGCGAACGATGTTGAGCAATTGTGAGGTGTCATGAATCGGCCCGCCGATCGAGTAGACGAACACCTCCGCGTTCCCGCCGAGGAGCTTCTGCTGCAGATCGCGCCGGTACCCGGTCATGAGCGCCATCGAGATCACGAGCGCCATGACGCCGATGACCAGCCCGAACACCGAGACCATCCCGACCGCCGACACGAGCTTGTCGGTCGGACGGCGAAGGTAGCGCCAGGCGATGAGGCGAGGCAGGTTCATTCGGCGGCGATTCTAGTGTCTCTGCGGCGAACGGTTCTTCTGCACGATCGCGACGAGGATCATGACGAACGCCGCCAGCCGCACGACATAGAGGATGTCATTCTCGCGCATCGTCACGAGGATCAGCCGCTGACAAGCGAGCAGCGCGAACGCCGCCGCGAACCAGCCGAACAGCGGATCGCGCGACTCGCGCCAGAAGCGGAGAAAGTAGAGCGCCGCGACCGCGTAGCCGAGGGTCAGGACGCCGGAGAGAAAGACGATCGTCATCGCGTCTCCCACACCAGCCCGAATACGAGCAGCAGCACGCCGAGGACCGCGGGGATCGTCCGGACGATCGAGAGGTCGACGTCCGGCAGGACCCGGACGTCGATGAACAGCAGGATGTTGTTCAGCGCCAGACCGGTGAAACAGAGACCGCTCCACAGCAGAAGGCGGACGCGTGTTCGCGCGTAGCCGCGCAACAGGAGCCACGCGCAGGCGATGCTGGTGAGTGCGCAGAGCGCGTAGACGACGGTGCCGATCATTCTTTCTTCAGCCGGAACGCGTTCGAGAACGCGCGCAGCCGCTCCAGGTTCGACGAATAGATCGCGTTGACGACGTCCACCCGCCGCTTCGTGAACGCCTGCAGCAGGAGGTCGGCTCCTTCGCGCCTTGGCGCCGCGGCCGGAGCATACCGGTATGCGACCGAGTCCTTCGCGCGGGCGAGCAGCCCCGCTGCCGCGAGCTGCTGCAGCTTCTGCGCGACGATGTCCGCCCTCGCGCCGATCTGCGTGGCGACAGCATCCGCCGACCAGAACGTGTCAGGGGGATCGGTACAGCAGCGCCAGTGCTTCCAGCGATTCGAGCGAGTCGATGCATTCGCCGATGAGCTGGAGGACCTCGGGCCCCAGTGCCTCCATCCAGCCGCGGATTATATGGGCATCAATCAAATAGAATCCGCGCCGCAATGAGAAAAGCCGCGCTCGCCTGCACGTTTTTGATCGCCGCAGCACTCTTCGCCGCGCCGCCGTCGCCGAGCGACTTTCTGAAGCTGACCGTCGGCGCGGACCGGACGCTCGCTGACTACCGGCAGATCGTCAGCTACTTCAACGCGCTCGCCGCGGCCTCGCCGCGGGTGCGCGTCGAGACGCTCGGGAAGACGACGCTCGGCGAGGACGAGATCATGGCGATCATCTCGTCCGAGGAGAACATGCGGAACCTCGAGAAGATACGGGGGACCGCGGCGAGACTGTCCGATCCAAGAGGGCTGAGCGAGGATCAGGCGAATGCGCTCATCCGCGACGGCAAGGCGATCGTCATCGTCACGTGCAACATCCACTCGACCGAGATCGCGTCGAGCCAGATGGCGATGGAGTGGGCGTACGCGCTCGCGACCGCCGGCGACGCCGAGACCAAGCAGCGTCTCTCGAACGTCGTCCTATTGCTGGTGCCGTCGCTCAATCCCGACGGCCAGATCATGGTCACCGACTGGTACCGCAAGTACGTCGGCACGCGCTACGAAGGCGGGCGGCTGCCGTGGCTCTACCACCACTACGTCGGCCACGACGACAACCGCGACTGGTACATGCTCACCCAGATCGAGACGAAGAACCTGAACCGCGCGGTGTACAAGGAGTGGTACCCGCAGGTCTTCGTCGACGAGCACCAGATGGGGACCACCGGCCCGCGGATGTTCATCCCGCCGTTCGCCGACCCGGTCGATCCTGACGTCCACCCGCTCATCTGGCGCGAGGTCAACCTCATCGGCTCCGACATGGCGTACCGCCTCGAACAGCAGAACAAATCGGGGCTGATCTACGGCTACTCTTTCGACGCCTACTGGCTCGGCGGAACGCGCAACACCGGCTGGTGGAAGAACATCACCGGACTATTGCTCGAGACGGCATCGGCGAACGTGGCGTCGCCGATCCGCGTCGATCCGAGCGAGCTGCGCGGCGGGACGAAAGGACTCATCGACTACAAGGCGACCGTGAATCATCCGCATCCGTGGGCCGGCGGCGTCTGGCGGATGCGCGACATCATGGACTACGAGCGGATTGCCTCAGACGCGCTGCTCGAGATCGCGTCGCAGCACCGCGAGGACCTGCTGCGCGACCTCTACGTCCGCGCAAAGAGCGCCGTCGACGCGTTCCCGGAGAACGACGGTTACCGCGTTCCGATGAAGCAGCACGACTGGCCGACGGCGCAGAAGATGGTCTCGATCCTCCTGGAGCACGGCGTCGAGGTCGAGCAGGCGGAGAACGGCGACTACTGGATCCCGCTCCACCAGCCGTACTCGAAGTTCGTGATCGAGATGCTCGAGCCGCAGCGCTACCCGGAAGTGCGTCTGCAGGCGGGGAAAGAGATCCTGCGCCCGTACGACGTCGCGACATGGACGCTGCCGCTGGCGATGGGGGTCAGCGTGGAGCGCGCCGACAGGATTGCCGGCGCCACACTGAAGCCTGTGAAATCGGTCACGCCGGAGACGAAGGCCGTACTCGTCAAACATGCGAACGAGAAGAAGCCGCGGATCGCGGTGTACAACCCGTGGGGCGGAGCGCTGGACGAAGGATGGACGCGCTGGCTGCTCGACGAATACGGCTTCGCGAACAAGTCACTGCACCCGCAGGAGGTCAAGGCGGGGCTGACCAACTACGACGTCCTGATCCTGCCGGACGTCGACCGGGAGACGATCGCAACCGGCCGCCAGCGCCGCGGCGAGGACGCGATGCGCTATGAAGACGAGCTGCCGCCGGAGTACCGCGGCGGTCTCGAAAAGCAGGGCGCCGACGCCGTGCGCTCCTTCGTCGAGAACGGCGGAACGCTCATCGCCTTCAGCGC
>DASXIH010000382.1:0-3353 GCA_036498125.1 Thermoanaerobaculia bacterium | reverse complement strand
CGATGTCGGGCTTCGACAACGCGCGCCTCGACGAGGAGTTTTTCCAGGCAGGCCAGGAGTGCGACGGCTGCGAGCAGGAGTTCTTTCCCGCCGGCCATGTGAAGTCGAACTTCCTCTGCAACCTCGGCCACGGCGACCCCTCGAAGCTCTTCGAGCGCCTTCCCCGCTTCGAGTTCGACGAAGCGTGCACGTTGATTTAGACCGAAAGCCAGACGAGATCGAGAAACGACTTCACGATTCGTCCCGTGAGGCCCCAGATCTCGTGTTCGTTGTAGGGGTAGAAGTACGCCGGGTAGCGCTTCTTGCGGAACGTGACGTAGCGGACCTCCGGCATCCGCACGTCGAGCAGAGCGTCGATCGGCACTTCGAAGACCTCGGCGACTTCGCTCTCCTGCATGACGTAGTCGATCCGCTCGTGTACGACGGCGACGAACGGGGCGACGAGGAAGCCGCTGTTGGTCACGAGGTCGTCGAGGCGCCCGATCAGCTCGACGGCGCGCGGCGGGATGCCGACTTCCTCCTCCGCCTCGCGCAGCACGGCCGCGGTCAGGGTCTCGCCTTGTTCGACCCCGCCGCCAGGGAAGGCGATCTGGCCGCTGTGCGCCGCCATGTTCTCGGCGCGGCGCGAGAAGATCAGCGAGAAGCGGTCGCCGTCGCGGAGAATCGGGATCAGCACGGACGCGCGCTTCAGCTCCGGCGCCTGGATCTCGATCGCACGGTGCCGCGCCAGCACGTCGCGCAGACGAATCAGCGCGCGCTCGTCAAAGCGTCGCCGCATACCACGGCTCCGGATCGAGCATCGGAATGCCTTCGATGGCGTGATACAGGCGGAGCGTGGCTCCCGCTTTGTGCGGGATTTCGATGCTCGCCTTCTCGCCCGGCGCGACGTCCCGCGGCAACTCGATCCACCGGTCCGCGATCTCCCGCTCGTTCTCGAACAGCTTCGCGATCAACCGGTACCCCGGCTCCCCGTAAACGCGGGTGCGAACCGTGAAGTCGCCGGTGTTGGTCAGCGTGACGCGATCGCCTTCTCTTTCCGCGGAGAACATGGGAAAGAGAGGCACGCTTCTGGTGATTGCACGCCCCTCACCCGGCCTTCGGCCACCCTCTCCCGGAGGGAGAGGGGCTGCGCTCTTTGCGGCGGGTGAGGGGCGCGCATCCGCGCTGAGCGCGCGAACATACCCCTCCGCCGCCTGATCGAGCCGCGCATTCGCCCGCAGCCACTCATGCTGCGCTTTCGCGATCCGATCGCGATCGAAGTCGCGCATCAGGAAGTCGGCAAGCGCCTCGGCTTCGCCCTCACCGAATGGAATCTTGACCACGCATTCATCCGGATACTCGGCGAACTGTGCGTAGTCGCTCACGGCGACCGGCTTGCCGGCCTCGAACGCCCGAATCAGCGTCCCCGAGGTTTCGCCGGCGGTCGGGTAACGAAGGTTCACGATCCGGTCGACGCGGGCGAAGTAGGCGTCGAACTCTTCATCCGGGACGTAGCCGGTCGTCCGGAACTTCGAGGCGTCGATGTTCGGCGCAGCCTCGCCGACAACGAGAAGCTCGACGTCATGCGTCTTCGCCATCGCCTCGAGGATCACCTCGCCGCGCTTCGCCGAGGTGAGGAAGCCGAAAACGCCGGCAACTTTGTGCGACGGCGAAGGCTGGGGCCGCGGACCGCGCGACGGATGCGGCACGACGTGAATCGGCGTCGAGACGCCGAACGATCGCAGCAAGTCGGCTGCCCAACGGTTGTGCACGATCACGGCGCGAGACTTGTTGGCAACTTCGATCGACGCCGGGAGGAGGAAGTTGCCCATCTCACTGTGCAGTCCCGCCGCCCTCCCGCGCGCCCACGCCTCCCCCACTTCGCCATGACTCGCCCGCAGCGCCGCCGCGTACGCATCCGCGTCGCCGCGCGCGAGGGTCATCTCGACGATGAGGTGGTGCAGCACGACGTCGTGCAGCACGACGACGCCCGGCGTCTTCAGCGCCTCCAGGTAGATCCACTCGTGGTGCGGATTGTTGCCGAGCTGGTAGACGGGGTTGCGGGGTTGCGAGGTTTCGAGGTTGGAGGAGGAGATTACTTCGAGATCGAGCGTTTTGCGCAGCTCCGGCACGAGCATCGCGGAGTAGTGCGCGATGCCGGTGCGCTCGGGCGGCATCGGCGAGTAGTACGAGACGCGCACTAATCCGCCTTCTTGCGCGCTTGCTGCGTCAAATACGCCTCGACGAACTCGTCGAGATCGCCGTCGAGTATCCGCTGGACGTCGCCGACTTCGTGGCTGGTGCGGAGGTCCTTCACCATCTGGTACGGCTGCAGGACGTAGGAGCGGATCTGGCTGCCGAAGCCGATCTCTTTCTTCTCGCCTTCGATCCTGGTCTGCTCCTCTTTCCGCTTCTCCGTCTCGAGCTGATAGAGACGGGCGCGGAGGAGCTTCATCGCCGTCGCGCGGTTCTTGTGCTGGCTGCGCTCGTTCTGGCAGGTGACGACGATGCCGCTCGGGAGGTGCGTGATCCGGATGGCGGAGTCGGTGACGTTGACGTGCTGGCCGCCGGCGCCGGAGGAGCGGTAGGTGTCGACGCGGAGGTCTTTGTCGTTGATGTCGACCGAGATGTCGTCGTCGATGTCGGGGAAGACGTAGACGCTCGCGAACGACGTGTGCCGCCGTTTCGCCGCGTCATACGGCGAGATGCGGACGAGGCGGTGGACGCCGCGCTCCGCCTTCAGGTAGCCGTACGCGAAGTCGCCGCGGACCATGAACGAGGCGCTCTTGATCCCGGCTTCGTCACCGGACGTGTAGTCCACCATCTCCGTCGACCAGCCTTTGCGCTCGCAGTAGCGGAGGTACATACGGAGGAGCATCTCGGCCCAGTCCTGCGACTCGGTGCCGCCGGCGCCGGGGTGGATGGCGAGGATGGCGTCGGCGTCGTCGTGCTCGCTGGAGAGCTTCATCGTCAGCTCGATGGCGTTGACTTCGCTCTCGAGCTGGCCGACGAGCGTTTCGATGTCGGCGTCGACGCTCTCCCCTTCTTTTTTCAGCTCCTGGAGAACGTCGAGCTCTTCCCATCTCGAGTCGATCGACTCGCCGGAGGAGATGCGCTTCTCGACGCGCGCGCGTTTGCGGCCGACGTTCTGCGCTTTTTCCTGATCGTCCCAGAAGCCGGGAGCGGACATCTCGCGCTCGATTTCCTCGAGCGATTTGCGGGCCGAAGCTACGTCAAAGATAGCTCCGGACGGAGGTGAGTCGGGTGCGGAGATCGTCGATGCGGGCGGGGGTGTCGTCTCTCATATGTTTAAACCTGAGGTTCGAAGTTCGAGGTTCGAAGTCAGAACGAAGAAGTTCTCACTTCTTCATTCG
>DASXIH010000381.1:0-4942 GCA_036498125.1 Thermoanaerobaculia bacterium | reverse complement strand
TCCGGCGAACTGCACGCGCAACTCAGCCATTCCGCTGCGCAAACGATGCCGGACTTCTTCCTCACTCAAAGAAAACGCCCGCGCCAGTTCGGGAACCGTGAGCCCTCCGAAAAAGGCCCCTTCGACGAGCGCGCGCGGAGTCGCCTCCATAGCCTGTACGGTTGTCGCGGCCGTTTGGCTTTCCCGGTGCTCCAGAGCGATGTCCCGGGCGGTCCGGATCAGCCACGCGTCGACGCTGCCGCGGTCGTGGATCAGCGTCCCGTTCCGGATCCCGACGAACAGCTCCTCGACCACCTCCGCCGCCAGCTCGCGGTCTCCCGTGACGCGGAGCGCCAGCGCATACACACGCGATGCGTGCGCGTCGTAGAACGCCTCGGAAGCGGGGTCGATGGGCACTCAGCGTATTTTAGAGCGATGAACTGGCTCCTGAAGAACTTCCTCCGCGGGCTCGTCATCGTCGTGCCGGTCGTCGCCACCGTCTGGGTGATCTTCAAAGCATTCACGACGATCGACGCCTTGCTCGCCTTCCGGTACCCCGGCGCTGGAGTGGTGGTGCTCGTGGTGGGGACGCTGCTGGTCGGCGTGCTGGCGTCGAACTTCGTCGGACGGCGGGTCGTGCGGCTGATGGATTCGCTCTTCACGCGTGCGCCGATCGTGCGGCTGGTGTATGCGTCGCTCAAGGATCTGCTCGAGGCGTTCGTCGGCGACAAGAAGCGGTTCGACAAGCCGGTCGCGGTGGCGGTGACCGACGACGTGACGACGCTCGGCTTCGTGACGCAGGACGATCTCGAGTTCCTCGCGATGCCCGGGAAAGTGGCGGTTTACCTGCCGTTTTCGTACAGCATGGCGGGCGTCTTGCTCGTCGTTCCGTCCTCGCGGGTCACGCCGATCTCAGCCGAAAGCGCTAACGTCATGGCACTCATCGTTTCAGGCGGCGTGTCGCGCGCGAACAGCTGAACGAGTGATCTTGCGCAGTGATTGTTTTTGTATATGATCGCCGCCGCCGCAGTACACCCCTCTGAACTATGTCGCAGATCTTCCACCGCAGTGCGAATACGCTCTCGCGCGTTACGATTTTCGGGGCGATCTTCATCGCCGGCTTCGTTCTTTGGCTGATCGGCGGCATCGTTCGCTCGCCCTATTTCACCAACCAGGGGATCGAGCGGGAGCAGCCGGTTCCGTTCTCCCATCAGCACCACGTCGCGGGCCTCGGCATCGACTGCCGCTACTGCCACACGTCGGTGGAGACGTCCAACTTCGCAGGCATCCCGCCGACGCAGACGTGCATGAACTGCCATGCGCAGATCTGGACGAATGCCTCGATGCTCGAGCCGGTGCGCGCCAGCTTCGCGACCAACACGCCGATCGTCTGGAGCCGTGTCCACCGGCTGCCGGACTACGTCCACTTCTACCACAGCATTCACATCGCCAAAGGCATCGGCTGCGCGAGCTGCCACGGGCGCATCGACAAGATGCCGCTGACGTATCAGGCCGCGCCGCTGACGATGTCGTGGTGCCTCGACTGCCACCGCCATCCCGAGAAGAACGTCCGTCCGCGCAGCGAGGTGTTCAACATGGCTTATGTCGCAAAGAATCAGGACGTGCTGGGACCGCAGCTCGTCAAGCAGTACAACATTCAGAAACTGACGGCCTGCTCCACCTGCCATTACTGAGATGAGCGACACGAAGACTCTCGACTACCAAACCTTCCGCGCGCGCGTCGGCGACCTGCGCGGGAAGGAGTATTGGCGCAGCCTCGAAGAGCTCTCGCGCAGCGACGCCTTCGACGAGTTCTTCCACGACGAGTTCCCGCGCCAGGCGATGGCGCTCGGCAACGGCGTCGACCGCCGCAACTTCATGAAGCTGATGGGAGCGTCGGTGGCGTTCGCGGGCCTCGCGGCCTGCCAGCAGCCGTCCGAGTCGATCGTGCCGTACGTCAAGCAGCCGGAGAACCTCATCCCCGGCCGCCCGGTCTACTTCGCCAGCTCCATGCCGCTGTCCGGCTACGCGCAGGGCGTGATCGTCGAGTCGCACGAGTTCCATCCGACCAAGATCGAGGGCAACCCGGACCATCCGTCGTCGCTCGGCGGCACCGACGCCTACATGCAGGCGTCGGTCCTCGGCCTCTACGATCCCGACCGCTCGCAGGTCGTCCGCCATTTCGGCGACACCTCGACCTGGAGCGAGTTCATCGCCGCGCTGCAGCCGGTGCTCGCCGCCGCGAAGACGAACGGCGCGGGACTCCGCCTCCTGACGCAGACCATTACCTCGCCCTCGCTCGGCGCACTGATCCAGCAGCTCGTGGCGCTGTATCCCGGCATGCAGTGGCACCAGTGGGAGCCGGTCAACCGCGACAACGCCCGCGAGGGATCGAAGATGGCGTTCGGCGGCTACTCGAACGTCGTCTACGACTTCACGAAAGCCAACGTCATCGTCTCCCTCGGCGCCGACTTCCTCGGCGAAGGACCGGGCCACCTCCGCTACGCGCGCGACTTCGCCTCGCGCCGCAAAGTGCGGAAGGGGACGACGACTTCGATCAACCGCCTCTACGTCATCGAGTCGATGCCGAGCCAGACCGGCGGCATGGCCGACCACCGCTTCCCGGCGAAACCATCGCAGATCGAGGGCTACGCCCGCGCTTTGCTCAATGGGGCGGCGGCGCCCTCGCCGCCGTGGATCGCGGCCATCGCCAAAGACCTCAAAGCCAACGCCGGCTCCTCCATCGTCATCGTCGGTGACGACCAGCCGCCCGTCGTCCACGCCATCGCGCATGCCATCAACTCGCAGCTCGGCAACATCGGCAAGACCGTGATGGTCACCGACAGCTGCGAAGTGAATCCGGTCAATCAGCTCGAGTCGATGAAGGCGCTCGTCGGCGACATGAATGCCGGCCACGTGAAGGCGCTCGTCATGCTTGGCGGCAACCCGGCGTTCGACGCGCCGGCGGACCTGAACTTCCACGCCGCGCTGACCAAGGTTCCGTTCCGCGCGCACCTTTCGCCGTACTACGACGAGACGTCGATGCTCTGCCAGTGGCACGTCCCCGAGGTGCACTACCTCGAGACGTGGGGCGACGCGCGGGCGCATGACGGCACCGTCTCGATCATCCAGCCGCTCATCGCGCCGCTCTACAACGGCCGCGACCAGGTCGAAGTCGTCGGCGCCCTGATCGGCGGCATGGACCAGTCGCCGTACGACGCCGTCCGCAACTACTGGAAGACCAAAGTGGGCGGCGACTTCGAAACCGAATGGCGCAAGTGGCTCCACGACGGCGTCATGGCCGGCAGCGCGTTGCCCGCGAAAGCGGCGACCGCGTCAACGGCGATTCCGGCATCCGGCATCCGGCAACCGGCATCCGGTCTGGAGCTCGAGTTCCGCCCTGATCCAACGTTGTACGACGGCCGCTTCGCGAACAACGGCTGGCTCCAGGAGCTCCCGAAGCCGGTCACGAAGATGACGTGGGACAACGTCATGATCCTCTCGCCGAACACCGCCAAGCGCCTCGGCGTCCGCGTGCCCGACTCCTGGTCCAACGAGCGCGAGACGCTGATGGCGAAGGTCGCGTACAACGGCATCACCGTGATGCTGCCGGTGTGGCAGGTTCCGGGTCAGCCGGACGACGTCGCGACGGTCTTCTTCGGGCAGGGGAAAGAACACCAGGGGAAGGTCGCGAACGGCACCGGCTTCAACACCTACAAGTTCCGCTACTCGACCGCGATCCACGGCGGCCTCGGCGCCACGATCACCGACGCGGGCCAGCCGGCGTACATCATCGCCTGCACCCAGGAGCATCAGTCGATCGATCCGCAGGTCATCGGCGGAGAGCGCGGCATCGTCCGCGCCGCCACCTTTGCGGAGTGGCAGAAGAACCCCGAGTTCGCGAAGAACAAAGTAGACGACGAGGACATCAGCGAGTACCCGCCCTATGACTACCCCGGGTACAAGTGGGGGATGTCGATCGACATGAACGTCTGCACCGGCTGCAACGGGTGCGTCATCGCATGTCAGTCGGAGAACAACATCGCGGTGGTCGGGAAAGAAGAGGTCCACCGCGAGCGCGAGTTGCAGTGGCTGCGCATCGACCGCTACTACCGCGGCAACCCCGACAACCCCGAGGTCTACAACCAGCCGGTGCCGTGCATGCAGTGCGAGATCGCGCCGTGCGAACCGGTCTGCCCGGTCGGCGCGACGTCGCACTCCGGCGACGGCCTGAACGACATGACGTACAACCGTTGCGTCGGGACGCGCTACTGCTCGAACAACTGTCCGTACAAGGTCCGCCGCTTCAACTTCTTCCACTACGCCGACTACGACACGCCGTCACTCAAGCCGATGCGCAATCCGGACGTCACGGTGCGCACCCGCGGCGTCATGGAGAAGTGCACCTACTGCGTGCAGCGCATCACCGAATTCAAGATCGCCGCGGAGCGCGAGAACCGGAAAGTCAAGGACGGCGAGTTCACCACCGCGTGCGCGCAAGCGTGCCCCACCCAGGCGATCGTGTTCGGCGATCTCAATGACCCGAACAGCGAGGTGACGAAGCTGAAGGCGGAGCCGACGAACTACCCGCTCCTCGGCGAGCTCAATACGCGGCCGCGCACGACGTATCTTGCGGTGGTGAGGAACCCGAACCCGGAGATAAAAGCATGAGGTTCGAAGTTCGAGGTTCGAGGGAAGAAGTAAGAGGCGCCGCGAGCCTTTCTCTCTTACCTCTTCATTCGAACCTCGAACCTCGAACCTCGAGTTTCTAAGTCATGGCCGAAAAAGACCAAGCCCCCCAACACGAAGTCCGTCCGACGACGCAGACGCCGATTCCGGAGCGCTTCATCCCGTCGCCGATGCTCGAGCCGGGGCACAACTTCGCGTCGGTCACCGATCACATCTCCTCGATCGTCCTCCGCAAGCGGATGCCGCTCGGCTGGATGTTCCTCTTCTTCGTCGG
>DASXIH010000380.1:0-5390 GCA_036498125.1 Thermoanaerobaculia bacterium | reverse complement strand
GTCGAGGACCACGATCGGCGTCGCGCCGCGCTTGCGGAACACCTCGAATCGCGGCGGCTCGGCCAGCAGCCGTTTGCCGCGCGCATTCAGCAGGTCGGCGAATTCTTCCGGAAACATTGCCGTGACGGCATTGTAGCAGCGGGCGGAATATAGTTGACTAATCAACTATTGATCGTTAGCGTAATGGCGATGACGACGATCCGCGAGGAGCTGAAGCAGAAAAAGCCGTTCACCCGGAAGAGCGAGGAGGCGTTCGTCTCGCTGCTCCGGACGGCCGAGCTGGCCCGCCGCCTCATCGACGGCGTCATCGAGGCCGAGGGAGGCATCACCGGCCAGCAGTACAACGTGTTGCGCATCCTCCGCGGCGCCGGCGAGAAAGGGCTCCCGACGCTCGACATCGTCGACCGCCTGGTCGAGGAGACGCCGGGCATCACGCGCCTCATCGACCGACTCGAGGCGAAAGAGCTCGTGACGCGCGAGCGCTGCAAGACCGACCGCCGTCAGGTCTTCTGCCGCATCACCCGCGCCGGCCTCTCGCTCCTCGACAAGCTCGACGAGCCGCTGGCGCACGCGCAGGACGCCGCCCTCGCCACCCTGAAAAAGAAAGACGTCGCGCAGCTCCTGGAGCTGCTCGACCGGACCCGGAACGGGGTCTACAAGACAAAGGAGAGTCAGTCATGAAGCGTTTCATCCTTACCCTCGCGATCGCGGCCCTCGCCGCGCCGCTGTTCGCCGATACGTACAACATCGACAAGGCGCATTCCGAGGCGACGTTCACCGTGCGTCACTTCGTCAGCAAAGTGTCCGGCAAGTTCGACGACTTCGCCGGCGCGGTCACCGGCGACCTCTCGAAGCCGGATTCAGCCTCGGTTCAGTTCGCGATCAAGACCGCCTCGGTCGATACCGGCGTCGCGAATCGCGACAGCCATCTCCGGTCGGCCGATTTCTTCGACGCCGAGAAGAATCCGGAGATCACGTTCAAGTCGACGTCGATCAAGCCGGCCGGCGCGAAGAACGTGTTCAACGTCACCGGCAATCTGACGATGCGCGGCGTCACGAAGCAGGTCACGCTTCCGGTCGAGTTCCTCGGCTTCGCGAAAGATCCGGGCGGCAACACGCGCGCCGGCTTCTCGACGCACACGACCCTCAACCGCAAGGACTACGGCATCAACTGGAACAAGGCGCTCGACGAGGGCGGCTTCATGCTGAGCGACGACGTCGACATCACGATCAACCTCGAGACCGTGAAGGCGAAGTAATCGCGTGCAGCTTTACTGAAACATGTTTAAGGAGCGTTCCGTGGCGGCGAACAATGCGTCAGGCCCCACGGGCGCTCCCGTCGCGTGCTTCATCCAGTAGTCCGGCGTCACGCTGCCGAACTTCGCCATCCGTTCGAACTCGCTGCCGACGTTTCCCGCCTTCTTCATCTGCTCCTCGATCTGGAACGCGATCATGTGTCCGATCGGGTAGTCGGGGAGGTAGAGAAAGGATTCGACCATGTGCGCGTAGACGCCGAGGAGCGTCACGTCGCGCTGATGAAACACCGGCGCGTAGTAGCGGTTCCAGACGTCCTTCGAGATCTGGACGACCGCGTCGCGCAACTGCTCGGGCGTGGCGTTCGGATGGTCGTACATCCAGTGCCACATCCCCATGTCGACCAGCGCCGCGCCGGAGATCTCGTACGTGCCCCAGAAGTCGTTCAGCGTCTTGAGCGCGTCGTTCTCGGGGCTCGGCTTCGCGAGGCCGAGAAGCTCGAGATCCCTGTTCTGAAAGACAAACGCCAGCGCTTCCGTGAACGCCGTGTTCGGAACGCCGCTGAGCGTGAAGTAGTCGATCCCTTTCAGTGAGAAGGTCTGTTCGACGTTGTGGCCCATCTCATGGACCGCGATGTTGTAGCCCTTGTAGTCCATCCCTTCGGCGCCGACGCGCGTGCGCAGATGCGGACTGTCGCCGCGCCAGCCCGCCCCGAGCGCGTGTCCCGATCCGCGCGCCGGATCGACGACGATGTTGTTCATCAGGTACTTCGCGCGTTCCGGCGTGAAGCCGAGCTGCTCGAAGAGCGCAGCCATGCCCTGGTGATACGCCTCGGCGGTCGGGTACTTCTTGCGCGTGATCGCGTCGAGCTGCGGTTCGGCGTAAGCGCTGCTGGCCCGGAAGCCGTTGTACCAGACGTCGAACGGCTCGAGAGGTCGCCCGAGCCGCTTCTCGATCACCTTCGCGACGCGCGGGACGAGCGGCGACGAGACGATCTGCTCCAACATCATCCGGACGCGCGCCTCCGGCAGCTGCCGCCCCTCGTTGAACCCGCGGTCGATCAGCGTCGGCGCCGTCGGCGAGTACTTGTCGATGAGCTGCGCGGCGTGGAATGTCTTCAGAATCTCGTCGTAACGCGGCGCCGGCATCGTGCGCGGCGCCGGTGCCGGCGTATCGCCGGAATCGTCGACCTTGGCCGGCGTGACCGCGTTCGTGAACGGGTTCCAGTCGACGTGCGGATTGTCGACGACCTGCGGCGGGATCGTCTGATCGACGATCCGCTCGAAGACCTTCTGGATCATCTTCTGTTTCGCGAGGCCGTGCTCCTTGTCGCTGTAGTCGGCCTTGATCTCGTCGCGCAGGTTCCAGTGCTCCAATAGCCGCATCTTCGGCGGGAAGAGGCGGTTGCCCTTGTCGTCTACGAGGTGGTGCATCCAGATGTTGTAGGTGGCGACGAACTGTGCGACTTCGGCGGAAGCCTTCGCATAAGCCGTGAGCACATCGGCGGGAATCCGCTTGGAGAACCCCATCGCGATTGCCGTCTCGGCCCACTGCCTCCGCGACCACGTCTCGCCCTGCGCCAGCCGCTCGTCGAGCGTCGTGATCGGGAAGTTGAGCAGCGCAACGAATGCGAGCTTGTTGGCGAAGAGGTCGTCGTTGACGTGCGCGCTGGCGTCGTACGACGCCATCATTTCGTCGAATGGGTAGATCGTGCCGAGGTCGAGGTCGGACTGGCGCTTCATGTCGCGGCCGATCTCGACGAAGTGGCCGTTGAGCGACTCGAGCACGAACTGGAAACGATCGAACATCGCGTCGAGCGTCTTCTGGTCGCCTGCAAAGTTGGTGGTGACGAAGTCGCGGAAAGCCGCCGCATCGCCATCCTCGGCGCGCCAGAACTCAGCCACCTGATGGATGCCCCGGTGCGCCCGCGCGCGCTGCCCCTCACCGTATTTCGTGACGAGGTCCGATTCGACCGCGTCGACCGGCAGGGTCACCTCGGCAAACGCAGCTGTGGCAATCGTCATGAGCGTGGCAATCGCGATGGACCGAAGAAGCATCGGACCGTTCCTTTCTTGTCACCTAAGCAAGGCGTGCGCACTCTATCAAGACGCCATGGCGATCGATTTCAAAAAGGGCGTTGCATTCGGTGACATCGCGGACGGCGGCATGCTCGCCGGCGAGTTCGAGGGAGAGCAGGTGCTGATCGCGAGGCGTGGGGACGAGCTCTACGCGATCGGCGCGACATGCACGCACTACAGCGGACCGCTCGCCGAAGGGCTGATCGTTGGAAACGAAGTGCGGTGTCCGTGGCACCACGCCTGTTTCGACCTCCGCACCGGCGAGGCGACGCGCGCTCCGCCACGTCGCTCGACCGCCGCTACAAGACGGTCGCATTCGACGACGGGTCGTCGCGCGCGTTCGACGCGATCCTGCTCGCGACCGGCGCCGAGCCGGTGCGTCTGCGCCTGCCGGGCGGGGATCTGCCGCATGTGCACTATCTCCGCACGCTCGCCGACTCGGGCGCCATCATCGCCGACGCCCGCGCCCTGATCGCCTATCGCAAGGGAGGCCGCATCCTCGCCGTCGCAACCGTCTTCATGGACGCCGAGTCGCTCGCGATCGAAGCCGCCTTCGAGCGCGGCGACCTCCGCGAAGTGGAGCGCATCGTCAAGAGTGTTTCTTAGGCCTCGTACCGATCGTGGTGCTTCACCCACGCCTGCACCCACGGCAGCTTGTCCTCGTCGCGCCCCTTCGGGCACGCGTCGAGGTAGTGGTACGCGGTATTGAACATGTCGATGCCGCGCGCGTACGCCGAGTAGGTGTGGAAGATCTCACCCTTCTCGTTCTTGTAGAAGACGCTCATCCCTTCGCGATCGGTACCGCCGGGCGCGATCGTGCTGTAGTTGTACACGCGGTCCTTGCTCTCTTCGGGCGAGAACGAGGCGCCGAAGTCGTAGTTGAAGTCGTTGCCGCCTGACGACAGCCACTGGAACGTCCACCCCATCCGCTTCTCGAACGCGTCGAGCTTCTCGCGCGGCGCGCGTGAGATGGCGACCATCGCCGCGTCGCGCTGGTTCAGGTGCGGAATGATCTCGTTGAAGTTGTCGGCCCAGAACGAGCAGTGCGGGCAGCCCGCCTCCCACTCCGGCGGAAACATGAAGTGGTAGACGATCAACTGGCTGCGCTTTCCGAAGAGGTCCGACAGCGAGACCTTGCCGTCCGGGCCGTCGAAGAGGTACTCCTTCCCGACGCGCTCCCACGGCAGCTCGCGCCGTTGCCGGCTCAGCTCATCGCGCTGCCGTGTGAACTCCTTCTCCTTCGCCAGAAACGCCGTGCGGGCCGCGACCCACTCTTCGTGCGACACGACAGGATGATTCATGACGTAACTCTATCTCCTCTTCGTCCGGTGCGTCGGCGTGGCGCTCCACGGGTCCTCGGGCCATGGATGTTTCGGATAGCGCGCACGCAGCTCCTTCCGGACTTGCTGGTAGGCGCCGTTCCAGAAGCTGCGGAGGTCGCGCGTCACCTGCACCGGGCGGCCGTTCGGCGAGAGGAGCTCGAACGTCACGGGCGTCTGGCGCGGACCGACGCGCGGCGTCTCGGCGAGGCCGAAGAGCTCCTGCAGCTTGACGGCGGCGAAGATGCTGCCGTCGTCGCGATATTCGAGCGTCGCTTTCCGGCCGCTCGGAAGATCGATCGACTTCGGACCCTCGAACCGCGGTCGTTCCGGCTTCTGTGTGGCGCCGGCAATCCTGCCGGCGGTCTGCTCGTGTAACACGATCGCGCCGTACATCGCCCGCTCGACGATCTTCGTTCCGACCGTCACTGTCTCGCGCTTCGTTGGAATGAGCCACTCGCGCTCGACGCGCGACGCCATCCGCACCAACGCCTCGCCACCCGTTCCCGCCAGCTCCAGCGCGACGAGGAACTCCCCCTCCCGTACGCCGCTCTCCCGCGCCAGCGTCGCCCCGCTCCCGCTGGCGAGCAGCAGCCGCTCCGACCGCAACTCGCGCCTCTGCGCCACCCGGTCGGGGTAAGCGAGGAAGATGGCTTTGAGGACGTCGCCGCTGCCCGTTTTTGCCAACCTTTTCAACTCCCGCACGACCTCCCGCGGCGCCTGATCCGCAATCGCGAAT
>DASXIH010000379.1:0-1956 GCA_036498125.1 Thermoanaerobaculia bacterium | reverse complement strand
CTGCTGGTTGCCCTTCGACAGCTCCTCGACTTTCGCTTCGCGCTTGTCGACGAGCTCGAAACGCTCCAGCCAGCGGTCGATCAGAGGCCGCACCTCCGCCGCACGCCGCCCTTTGATCTCGGCGAGGAAGAGAAGCTGCTCGACGACCTTCATCTGCTTGTAGAGCCCGCGCTCCTCCGGCAGGTATCCGACGCGGTCACGAAAGCTCCCGCCTCCCGGATCGCCGCCCCACTCGATCGACCCGGCGTCCGGCATGAAGATGCCGGTAATCATCCGGATGGTCGTGGTCTTCCCGGCCCCGTTCCGGCCGAGCAGACCCGTGATCGTCCCCCGCCGGACGGTGAACGAGATCCCGTCCACCGCCCGCACGTGGGCGAAAGTTTTTACGATGTCACGTACCGCGAGGATGTGGGGCATGGGCATGTGGGCTAAAGACTACCACCCCTCTTCCAACGGTACACAGTTTGAGGCGCCTCGCGCGCTCACCTGTTACGGTCGTGGAATGATAAGTCCGTCATCGGTGGGTAGATGGCTCAGCCAAGGCAGATATTGCTGAACGAGCTTTACGATTCTGGAGAGCGGATCGCGCGGGGAATCTTCGCGCGGTTGTCCGTTAACCGCCGAGACACTCAATAGGCACACGACGACAGCAACAGCTACGGTGTTACGTCTAAACATTTGAACCCTCCTGTGAGACTGCGAGAGGCAGCTTGGAGGGCGCGCCCGTTACAGGAGTGACTGGGAGGGAAGGTTCCCTACCCTAAAATTCACGCGAATGCGAGCTCGATCATCAACTCGGGTTGGCGCATCGGAACGCTGTCGATGTGCCGACGTATCCGATGAAGAACCGGCTCTGAGGCATGACGCCGGGCCGCAGCGTCACGGATAAGTGCGAGCGCCGTCAACGCGTGTTCGCGATAAGCATCCGGACTTGAACTAACTTGTTCGACGACATACGCGCAAAGGGAATTAACGTCTGCGAAGCGCTCTTGGATCAAACGGCTCTCGGCGAGATGCAAGGCGGCTTGAGCGGCTGCACTTCGCATCCCAAGTTCATCGAAGCCGCGCATGACGCTCTCAAGTCGTTCTGACGCATTGATTTGATCTCCAACTCGTTGAAGGAGAACTGCCTCATTGAAGGCCACGCGGGTTGCCGACGCCCGCGCTCCAAGTGTCTCCAGTACGAAGCGCGCGTCCTGGAAGCTTCGGATGGCGGCAGGGAGATCACCCAGTTCGCGGAGATACACTCCTTCGTTGCAGGAGAGTGCAGCGCGCAATCTATGATCGATGAGGTCACCGAAGTCTCTGATTATTAGCGACGTGAGCGCTAGAGCACCCCTATAGTCATGTCTCTTAGCCTTCACGGCAGCCCGAACGATCGAGGCGTGTACAACCTTTGGCTTGTCTGAGGAGGCGATGAAGAACGTCTCGGCATCACTACAATACTGCTCAGCCTCCGGCAAATGGTCGCGGCGCCACTCAATAGTTGCGAGAAGCATCGCGACCCGACCGCGGTCATAAGGTGGCACGCAATCGGTGGTTAGGATGCTTTCAGCCCTCTGAGCAAGGCTAAACGCCAGGTCGATCTCGCCGGACAGGTAAGCCGAGTAGCTCCGTTCCCGATAAGCCGCCCCGCGCAGCGCAGCAATCTCTGAACGCTCGAACATTCCGGTTTCTAGCAGATCCGCAATCTCCACGGTGATCTTCGCGATCTCGACGTAGTCCTTCGGGGCCTCCTCGATCGCTCGATCCGTCGCCGCGATCAACCTTCTCACCACCCCCCCCGTCCGATACTTCTCGTCCCCCATCAGCCGCGGCATCCACTCCTCGCGTCCGCCGGCGAGGAGCTCGGCGACGAGGGGCTCGGCTTCGGCGTCTTCTTGCTGCATGCGGTCGGCGAAGGAGCGGAGGTTGGCGATCGTTTGGGGATTGGGGGTCTCGTCGAGAGGGTGGGCG
>DASXIH010000378.1:0-6261 GCA_036498125.1 Thermoanaerobaculia bacterium | reverse complement strand
TGTGGAGCACCGTCGATGACGTCCGTCTGCCGGCCGCGTTGCAAGCCTCGAATCCCGCACTCTATCGGCTCTGGGAGCATCGCCTGCGCGACCGCGGTGAGCGACACAACAAGAGCGAGCGGCAGTTGGAGCTGACGCTGGCCACGTATCTCGCGCGCATGGCCACGCGCGCCACGCCGCTCTCCACGCTCGCCTCCGTCGGCTACGGATTCTGGACGGCCAACGGCCACACACCTTCGGCGGCCTTTTCGGCCGGCGAGGTGCGCACGCGTTTCCGCTTCAACCGCACCATGCTGCGGACGATCGAGGCGAAGCTCGCCGCGTCGCCCGGCATCCGTCCGCATCTCGCGCCGCGCGTCAACGCCTCGCTCCGCGCCGCGGACGGCGACGCCGAATGGATCCGAACGACGATCCTCGATGACGGCAAAGGCGCCTGGATCTGCCAGCGCCAGCGCCAGGCTTTCAGCAAGATCGCACTCTCACCGGCGCTCGCACGCCTGCTGGAGATCGTCGACGGCGTCAAGAGCTACGCCGCTACCGCGGAGCAGTTGGCGGCCGAGGGTCTGGCCGGCTCCGCCGCGCGGGCGGCGGTGCTTCTCGACCAGCTCATCGAAGCGCAGCTTCTCCTCAACGACTTCGCCGTCCCCGATCTCTCGCCGCGCTACGAGGAGGAGCTGGAGCGGAAGCTGCGCGCGATTCCGGACAGCATCGCGCAGCACACCGCGGAGCTGCTGGCGTGCCTCGGCGGCGCGATGGACAATGCCGCGCGCGGCGGCCGCGACGCCGCGCCCGACGCGATCGCCGCGGTGCGCCACGCTGCCGCGGAGCTCTGCCGGCATGCCGGCCTCGATGTCAGCCCGCAGCACAAGAACATCGTCTACCAGGACTCGAGCATCGCCTTCGATCGACTGGAGCTCCCGTCGAAGATCGCCCGCCGCGTCGCCGAAGACACCGCCCTGTGGGCGCGCATCGTCTCGTTCTTCGACCTGGCCACGGTGCAGGACCGCCTTGCCACGGCGTTCTTCCTCGAGCGCTACGCCGCGGACCAACCGGTGGCGTTGCTGGAGTTCTACCGGCAATACCTGAAGATGTTCCGCGAGTCGCTGCCGGCGCTGCTGCAGGCCAGCGCCAGCGACGACTGGCGCTCCATCAGCCTTCATCACTTCGGCGAGCTCGAGGAGATCCGTCGCTGCCAAGACCGAATTGCCGCGTTTCTCCAGGCCCAGATCGCCGACGCGGATGAG
This sequence comes from Thermoanaerobaculia bacterium, assembly GCA_036498125.1. Classification (GTDB taxonomy): domain Bacteria; phylum Acidobacteriota; class Thermoanaerobaculia; order Gp7-AA8; family Gp7-AA8; genus DASXHZ01. The sequence continues at coordinate 5,017 of DASXIH010000378.1, read as the reverse complement.
GAGGTATGCATCGACCGCGAGGCCCTCCGCGCGCTGCTCGACGAGATCGACATCGGCGTCCCCGCGCCGCCGAGCGTGGCATTGCTCTGCCAGCCGATTTCGCCCGACGGCGCGGACGGCGTCGTGCTGTTGCGCGCGCTGCCGGGGCTGGGCAAATGCCTCTCGCGCTTCACGTATCTGTTCGACGATAGTGGCGGCAGCAACGCGCTGCTCGACTCCGTCCGTCGCACCACCGCGCAGCTCGCCGACGGCGAGCAGCTCCTCGCTGACCTCGGCGGCGTCTTCGGCTACAACGGCAACCTCCGCCATTTGCATACCGGCGCGGTAATCGACTATCCGGGCACGCTGCCGGCAAGCGGCGCGCGCCAGGTCATCAACCTCCACGACCTCGTGCTCCGCTACGACGCGCCGCGGCACCGCCTGCGCGCGTGGTCGGCGTCACTCGGCCGCGAAGTCGTCCCCGTCGACCTCGGCTTCATGTTCTTCGCTCTCCAGCCGCCGCTGTATCAGTTTCTAGTACAGGTTTCGCCGCTCGGACAGATGTCGGCGCCGCCGCTGCGCGCGCTTCTCACCGGCACGCCGAAGGACGTCCGCAAGCTGCCGCGCATCCGCCTCGGCTCGCTCGTCCTGCAGCGGCGGCAGTGGATCTTCAAGCCCGACGCCGTTCCGGCGCGCCGGGAGAACGAGGATGACTTCGCCTACATGACCCGCGTGCGACGGTGGGCGCGGGCGCAGTCGCTGCCGGATGATGTCTACGTGCGCACGCGGTCGTCGCGCCACCCCGCGCGCGAGCTCGAAGAACGCGCCCGCCGAGCCGCCGAAGGGGCCACGGCACCCCGAGACGGTGACGGCGGCAAAGAGAACGGCGGCGACGACCTGCCGGAAGCGCTGTACGTCGATTTCTCGAACTACTTCCTCGTCGCCGCCTTCCGGCGACTCTGCACTGGCGCAGTCAACGACATCGTCGTCGAGGAATGCCTGCCGTCCACCGAGTCCTTCTTCGCGCGCGGCGACGGCGAGCGGTACCTGATGGAGCTCGTCATCGAAATGGTGCGCGAGGAGGAGGTTGCATCGTGACCGGCAAGAGAACCCTTCTCATCGTCATGCCGTGGGCAGGCGTGCAGCACGGCGCCCTCGGCGTGAGCACGCTCGCTGCCGTCCTGCAGCGCGGCGGCATCGCCACCGACGTCCTCTACCTGAACGTCGACTTCGCCCGCCGCGTGCGCACCGACTTCTACCACTTCATCAGCGCCCGCGGCGGCTCGCGCTTCAACGGCGAGGTCTTCTTCACGCCGCACGCCTTCGGTCTCGACGTCGAGCGCTTCATCGGGAACGACCTCCTGCCGTACTACGCCGACGTCTTTGCCACCGTCGATCAGACCGTCGGCTCGCCCGTCCGCGAGCGCAACGTCGCGGAGTTCCAAGCCTACTGCGCGGAAGTGTGCGGACGCATCGTCCCTCAGTTTCTCGACGACGTCGTCGGATGCGTCCCGTGGGACCAGTACGACGTCGCCGGCTTCTCGCTGATGTTCGACCAGACCCTGGCTTCGCTCTCGCTGGCGCAGCGCATCCGCTCCCGACACCCCGAGATCAAGATCGCCTTCGGCGGCGCGAGTTGCGAGGCGGAGATGGGGGTGGAGATGGCCCGCGCCTTCGACTGCGTCGACGTCGTCTCGCTAGGCGAGTCCGACGCGACGATCGTCTCCATCGTCAACGCCCTCCGCGGCCACGGCGCGCTCGAGTCCGTCCCTGGCCTCGCTTTCCGTCGCGGCGAGGAGATCGTGCAGACCGGCGCGCCGCCCCCGCTGCAGGACCTCGATGCCCTGCCGTTCCCTGACTATCGCGACTACATCACGCAGACCGACGGGCTTGAGGGATGGCAGCGCAGCCTCTATTTCGAGACCTCGCGCGGCTGCTGGTGGGGACAGAAACACCTCTGTTCGTTCTGCGGCCTCAACGCCAACGGCCTGGCCTTCCGCAAGAAGTCGGCGTCGCGCGCCGTGCAGGAGATCATCGCCCAGGCCGAGCGCTACGGCGTTCGCGATCTCCGCGCCGCCGACAACATCCTCGACGTCGACTACTTCCGCTCCGTCCTGCCGCAGCTCGCCGAGTGGAACGCGGCGCGCGAGGAGGGAGAACGCCTCTCCATCTTCTACGAGATCAAGTCGAACGTCCGCAAAGAGCAGATGCGGATCATGCGCGACGCCGGCATCGCCGAGGTCCAGCCGGGCATCGAGAGCTTCAGCGACGGAATCCTGAAGCGGATGGACAAGGGGTCAACGGGCATCCAACAGATCCAGTTCCTGAAGTGGGCCACCGAGCTCAGTATCGACGTCACCTACGGTGTCATCCATTCGAACCCCGGCGACACGCCCGCCGACTACGACGAAATGACCGCGGCGGTGCCATTCCTCGAGCACCTTCTACCGCCGTCGTACATCGTCCCGATGGTCCTGGAGCGCTTCAGCCCCTACTTCAATGAGCCGGCGCGCCACGGCATCGAAAACGTGCGCCCCGGGCCGTCGTACGCGGTGGTGTTCCCTGGATCGTCGATCGACCGCGCCCGGCTGGCGTACATGTTCTCCTACGACCACGCCATGCAGCACGACGCCGCGCTGCAGGCGTCGATGCAGCGCTGCCTCGAGGCCATGCGGCATTGGCGCACGCGCTTTGTCCCCAACACCCTCGTCTACGATGAGCGCGGCGGCGACGTCTGCGTCGTCGATCGCCGCGGCGCGAAGCCGGCCGCCAGCTGGCTGCGCGGCCTGCAGGCGGAGATCTTCCTCGCCTGTGACGAGATCCGTTCATTCGCCGCCCTCCGCGGCGTCTTCGACATCGACGCCGAGCGACTTCGCGCATTTCTCGAGCTCCTGGTCGGGCGGCGATGGATGTTCCGCGACGGGCGCGACCGCTATCTCTCGCTGCCGATCCGCCGCCCGGAGGAGGCCCACGTCTCCGCCGCCGTCGGACAACGCGCCGCTGCGGCCGCGCACTCCGCAGAGGAGCGTGCGTGATGCCGTGGCACCTGGCGTCGATCCATTACTTCGACAAGCAGAAGGATCCGCTGATCCTCGACTGCGTGCGCCCACTGGTGGCGAGGCTGCGCGAGGCCGGCGCGCGGAGGATTTTCTTCGATCGGCATTGGCTGGGCGGACCGCACCTTCGCCTCTATGTCGAATCGAACATCGACCCCGCGCCGCTCATCGACGGCGAGGCCGGCCCTTATCTCTGCGAGCACCCCTCGCGCACCGCGCTCGACGAGACGGAGATGCGCGCTCGCCACAGCCGCTTGGCGCTCCTCGAGCAGCAGGATGCCGCGCTGCCGCTGCAGCCGAACAACTCGGTCCGCCACGAGCCTTACACGCCCGACCTGCGCGTCCTGCGCGGCGAGGCCGCCGCGGAGCTGACCTTCGACGTCGCCGACGCCGCGCTCCCGCTGGCCTTCGACATCGTGGCCGCCTCACGCTCGGACCGCAACCGGCGCCAGACCATCGCCTTGCAACTCCTCCTCGCTCACGCCCATCAGCTCGGCGGAATCGAGAACGGCTATCTCTTCTGCCGCTCGTACTTCGAAAAATACCTGGCCACGCAGACGAGCGATCCCGCTGCGGCGCGCGCCGGCTTCCGCCGCGTCTACGAGGCGCGGCGCGGCGTGCTGCGCGAGCTCGTCACGAGCATGAAGGACGATCTGGAGCGGAGTGGCGGTGACGGCTCCGATCCGCTGGTGCGCGCCTGGACGCGGCTGCATCGCGGCCTGCGTTCCCGCGCCAAGGACATCCTCGCGACCGGCGCGGAGCTGGTATGGACGCCCGACGCCGCCGCGCTCGACGTCTACGACGCGCAGTGGACGTCTCAGTTCTTCAGTCACAAGACCGACTACATGGAGCGCCTCACGGGCAACGAGTCGCTGCGGCGCAGCCTCAATACCGATCCGCGCTACAAGGTGCACGTATTCGCCGTTAACCAGCTCTACCGCCTCCTGGGCGCCGTCGGCGTCACAGCGGCGGACAAGATCCTCCTCATGGCGCTCATCGCCGACGCGGTCGAGGAGACGTTCGCCGTGTCGCCGCTGGAGTTGATCTCCCGCGATACCTCCCGATGACCTCCGCCGCATTCACCCCGCCCGCCACGATGCGTCCGGCGCTCGCCGCGGGCGTGGCTTTCACCTTCGCGCGCAAAGGCGTCTACTTCCGGAACAACGCCGGCAGCGCGATGCTGGAAGGAGAGGCGGCGAAGGATCTCGTCCGGGCGCTGGCGCCGTTCCTCGACGGCAGTCATTCGCTGGCCGCGCTGATCGCTGCGGTGCCGGAATCGAAGCGCGCCGCACTGCAGCGAATCGTCGGCTGGCTCATCGAGCGGAAAATCGTCGTCGACGCCGGCGCCGCGGCGGCGCTCGCGGCGGGCGGGCTGCCGGGTGACGTCGCCGAATATCTCGCGTCGCTCGGCGTGCGCGCGGATTGCGTGAGTGGCGCGCCGTTCACGCCGCTGCGCGTGGCTGCCGGCGAGGAGCTCGTGCCCTTCGTCGCCGATGCGGCGCGCGAGCTCGGCCTGCACGCGGAGATCGTGGCGCCCTCCGCCGCCCTCGCGGCCGCACTCCTCCGCGCGCCGGGCGCATGGATCGTCTCCGGCTGCAGCGAGTGCTTCGCGCATCGTCTCACCGAAGCACCGCCGCGCGGCGCGGCCGCAAGCGATCCGCTGACGAAGTACTACGCGGCGGCGCTGCTCGCCCGCACCGCGCTGCATCGCCTCGCCGGCATCGAAACGGCGGACGTCATCGTCTACGACGCGGAGACGCGCACCACGACGGCGCATCCGCTGCGCTGCCGTTGCCAACAACTCGGCTGGCAACTCCCCTTCGCGCTGCGGATCAGCGCCGCGATTCCGGCGACGCCGGAAAGCCTCCCGCGCATCGACGCCGCGGAAGAGCGCTACGCGGAGCTCGAGCCGCTCGTCGACGACACCTTCGGGCCGATCGTCCGGCTCCACGAAGACGACTTCACGCAGCTCCCTCTCAGCC
>DASXIH010000377.1:0-8460 GCA_036498125.1 Thermoanaerobaculia bacterium | reverse complement strand
CGATGCGGATGAGGCAGCCTTGAGGGCCGTCTCGGCATCGCCCCAATAGGTAGCAATAGGTAGACAGAAACCTTGCCGGGACACTGGTGGTGGCTGACGAGGGCCTGTCGCGAGAGAGACAGATTCGCAGTTTTTTACGAGGATCGGTCGAAATCCTCGATGCGGGCCGGAGATGCCCGCATGCTTGGCAACAGGAGTAACCCGGTCGCCAGCCACCATATCGAAGGCGTGTCTTGCAACCCGCAAACGAGCTTCGCGAGCACATCGGGGACCTCTAGAATCCACCGTATCCGCAGAGCTATGGTATTCAGTTGAGATGGAAGGGCGCAAAGTCCGCACACGGTAGCGACCGAGAACACGGAGGTCAAGACGGTGCAGATATGCGTCACGGCAAGCGGGAAAAGCGTCGGCGCTGACAGGTGACACATATCTGCGTCATTCGTGATGTGGGTAGGGTTTGTACGCTCCCAGTAACCCCTCCATATGAATGCCGCCGACGATCATTCCCTCGCCCGCACCGCTGGAGACGGACATCGAGCGAAGGATCATCGAGGATTGGACGGAGATGTCGAACGATCCGGACTTTTGGCCGCTTGATTTTGAGGAGTTCCGGGCGGGATACATCGCCTACCAGGGATGGCATGGGGGCGTCACGGTGTTTGCCGTCGCGCTCGCGAGCTGATTGGACGCGAGAAGAACAGACTCTGTGCTTACCCGTCTCGAAATCTTCCGCCTGACCCGGGACATCTCCCCGGAGGATCTGAACGCGGAGTGCCGCTACAGCCGTCAGCATGTTCTGCGCGTCCGCACGGGACGGACGGAGCCGAGCAGGGGTTGTATCGCGGTGCTCGTCTCCGCGATGCGGCGCCTGTCCTTGGAAGACGTACGGGCGGACGAGCTCTTTGAGCTCACGACCGAAGAATCGGGGCCGTGGCGAACCTCCGACGAGAAGCGTCTCCGCGATGTCATCAAGGGGGCGGAGGCCACACGCGAGGGGCGGCTCCGAGCTGTGCAGCTCACACGAAGCCTCACGGGCGATCACACCGCGTGGCCGGCGCGACTGCTCGCCGCCGGCGACCTAAAGCCGGACGTTCTCGTACGTGCCCTCATTCTTGAGGGCCGGAAGGTACGCGATCGCGACGTCGCGCGCGCAGCCCGCCTGTTTCAGACGGCGGTGACGCTCCTCGAACCAAATCGGGAGCTTCCCGCCGAATACCGGGCACTCCTTCTCGGCACGGCGCGGGTGGAGCAAGCAAACGCGCTCCGGCATCTCGGCCGTTTGCGCGAGGCGATCGGAGAGATCGACCGCGCGGAAGCAGAGCTGGAAGGAAAGCCTGCTTGCACACACGAACTTGCGCGTGCGTGGCTTGTCCGCGGCAGCGTCCTCCTCAAAATGGGAGAGCTTACGGATGCGCTGCCATGGCTGCGACGGGCAGTGAATCTCTTCACCGCCGTCGACGACGAACGGCGCGTCGCGCGAGCGCGCGTCGTCGAGGCGAACGTCCTCTACGAGCTTCGGCGAATCGATGACGCCTGTACGCTCTGGCGCTCGACGCTCCCCGTGTTCGCGATCGTCCGGGACCGGAAGAACGAGGCAATCGTTTGGCTCAATCTCGGCTGGTGCGCGCTCGACATGGACCACGCCGACGAAGCAAAGGACTGGCTCGAACGCGCCGAAACGCGGTTCGAGAAGGAAGGGTCCCCGGGCGAGCTCGCGCGGAGCCGATGGGGTCTCGCCCTCCACGAAGCACGGTATGGCGCCCGGTCGGAGGGGATTGCGCGCCTGAAACGCGTGCAGGATGCACTTTCGTCGCTCTCGCTCGGCCTCGACGCGGCGATGGTTTACCTCGATATCGCGGAGAGTTTTCTCCTGCCCCCGTCCCGACCGCGCGAAGCGAAGGCTCTCTGCCGGCGCCTCCTTCCCGTCTTTCGCGAAGCGGGAGCAGGCCGCGAGGCACTTCGAGCCCTCGCCTACCTCGCGGAAGCGGCGAGAAGTAATCGCCTCTCTCCACCTCTCCTGCGGCGGGTGCGTGGCGACGTACGCCAAGCAATCATCGACCGCTCGTTTGCGTACGCGGCTCCGGCCGACGAGGTGCAGTAGCGGGCCGCCTTAGGCGGCCCGAACGCGTCGTCGGAACTATGGATCAGGAATGCTGAGGCGACTTTCGAGGACGACGATGGCGAGAAGAATCGCAAGCGTGATGGCGTCCATGGACAAACCCTCCTCTCCGCGAGACAGCACTCGCGTCGATCGATTTCAGGGAGGGCCGGCCCTCTCAGTACCTAGCAGTTGCGCGGACGGGAAAAGCGTTACCCGGAAATTGCGGGTAGCCGAGCGGCGGACTGCCGCTTGGCTATACTTCGGGACATCTTCCGCACCCGAGGTAGCTCCTTTCGGTCGACCCATGCCCGAGCCACGAACGCCCGCACCGCCGCCGGACACGAGCGACGCCATCCGCCTCGCGTACGAGGACCACTACCGGGTTCTCGAATACATCGCCGCGCAGAAGTTCCACGTTCCTGACGAGGACATCCGGCCGCTCGTGCACGACGTCTTCCTCGCGTACATCCGGAACCGATCGCGCGTGCGTAACGCGCGGGCGTGGCTCGTCGGCGCGACCTTCAACTCATGCCGGCTCTATTGGCGCGAGCGCGGACGCGAAGACGACGTCTGCGGCTACGGGAAGCCACTCGATGCCGCGGCGGCGGCGGAAGACCTCACGGCCCGGGTGGACGCGGGGACGGTCCTACGCCGCCTCCCCCGTCAGTGCCGCGAGGTGCTGCACCTCCGGTTCTACGAGGAATACTCGTCGGAGGAACTGGCGCGCCATTTCGCGACGACGGTCGGGTACGCGCGAAAGATGGTCCACCGGTGCGTCCGTAATGCGCGCGCCCTCCTCACGCGCATCGTCGGAGCGAGGCAATGATCGACGGCCACTACGAAGATTACGAACTCCTCGCGTACCGGGACCGTGACGCCGACATGCTCGACGTGCCTAGCGCCGACGCGCATATCTCCATGTGCGAGGAGTGCACCGAACGTCTTCGCGCAATCCGCCGCTTCGAGGCACTCCTTAGTGACAAGAACGTGCACGACTATGCCCGGCGTCTCCGTTCCGCGCCGCCGGCGATGGACGCGTTCGTGGTCGCCACCGACGATCGCCTCCGCGCGGATGTCGACGCCGAGAGAACCCTTGCTCGGCTCGGAAGTGTCGCGATCGACGCGTGGCCCGAGTGGCTCGCATTTCACCCGTCACGGCAGACGCCCGGCCTCGTCCTCGCCCTCCTCGGCGAAAGTCGGCGGCATCTCAACGACCGGCCTGAGACAACGCTCCGCGTGATCGCGATCGCCGAGGAGATTGCGAACGCGCAAACCGATGTGTTCGATCTCGCGGAGTGCCGCGGCAACGTGGAGCTTCAGCGCGCGAACGCGCTAAGGCATCTCGGTCGTTATGACGAAGCCCTCGCGGCAGCGGATGCGGCGTATCGGTTTCTCGCGCACCTTCCCGCGCCGACGTACGACCTCGCTTTCGCCAGCTGGGCGCGCGCCAACGTGCTGTTCTCCATGACTCGCTACGCCGAGGCGCTGCCACTCATCCGCGACGCGACGGAGACGTTTCTCATCTTCGGGGACTTGGAGCACGCCAATCGTGCACGCGTCGTCGAAGCGAGCCTTCTTTGCGAACAGGGCGACGTCGAACGATCCGAGCAGGTGTATCGCGCGCTCCTCACGTTTTTCGAGAATGCGGGCGACACCGAGATGATCGCGCGTCTCTCCGCGAATCTCGCGGACTGCGCGGTGCGCCTTGACCACGCCTCGGATGCGCGCCTGTTCGCCGCGCAGGCCACGCAACTCTTCGCTACGCTGGGCAGGCCGTCAGAAGCGACGCGCGTGCGGTGGTCGCTTGGGAACCTCCTCATGCGGCATGGAGCGTTCGAAGACGCGCTCGGCGAACTCGAAGCCGCTGCCGAGGATTTTCAGCAACGCGGGATGATCGCAACGATGGGGGAAGTGCTGCTCGACATCGTCGAAATTTACCTCCGTCGTACGGAATGGGTCGAGGCCGAGGCGCTCGCTCGGACCTTGGCCGGTGTGTTCCGAAGCGCGCACGCGCCACTTCACCATGCGCAGGCGTACGCCTACCTGCGCGACGCCCTGGCGAATCGGTCCGCAACAGTCGACTTGGTCGCCTCCGTGCGGGCATTTGTGACCGGCAGCAGTGAAACGGACGCATTCGCTCCCCCGTTGCAATAACGCTCGTGCCGGCGCCCGACTGAGGCGAGAACCGGCCGTCGCGGCGCCAATGTCCTGTACTCTTACGCATCCATGGCCGAGGTTGCGTTCGTCGATGTCGCGAAGCGCTACGGTGACGTCTCCGTCATCGAGCACCTGAATCTCCGGATCAACGACCACGAATTGATGGTCCTGGTCGGACCGTCCGGCTGCGGGAAATCGACCGCGCTGCGGATGATCGCAGGGCTCGAGGAGATCAGCGACGGCACGATCTCCATCGGCGGCCGGGTCGTGAACCGCGTGGCGCCGAAAGACCGCGACATCGCGATGGTCTTCCAGAGCTACGCGCTCTACCCGCACATGAGCGTTCGCGAGAACCTGGAGTTCGGTCTCAAGATGCGCCGTGTCGACCGCGAGGAGAGCCGCAAGCGCGTCGACTTCGCCGCCGGCATCCTCGGCCTCTCGCAGCTCCTGGAGCGGAAACCGAAGGACCTCTCCCGCGGTCAGCGGCAGCGCGTTGCGCTCGGCCGCGCGATCGTCCGCCAGCCGTCGGTGTTTCTCTTCGACGAGCCGCTCTCCAATCTCGACGCCAAGCTCCGCGTCCAGACCCGCGCCGAGATCACGAAGCTCCAACAAACGCTCGGCACGACGTCCGTCTACGTCACGCACGACCAGGTCGAGGCGATGACGATGGGCCATCGAATCACCGTCATGCGCGCGGGCGTCATCCAGCAGGTCGGCACGCCGGCCCAGGTCTACGCGCATCCAGCCAATGCATTCGTCGCGCAGTTCATCGGCACTCCGCCGATGAATCTGATCCGCGCCACGGTCGAAGACGGCGCCGCGAAGGCGTCCTCGTTCTCACTCCCACTCCCCCATCCCGTCGCCAACGGAGCGAAACTGCTGATCGGCATCCGGCCCGAACACGTCAAGCGCGGCCCCGGCATCAAGGCAACGGTCGACGTCGTCGAGCCGACCGGCCACGAAACCGTCGTTTACGCCAGGGCGGGCGAAGAACGCATCGCCGCCATCTTCGATCCCCAATCAACCCCGCGCGCCGGCGAGTTGATCGAGATGGCAATCGACGCCGCAAAGCTGCACCTTTTCGACGCCGAAACCGAGATTGCGCTCACCCCTTGACGCTGCCTGCCATCAGTCCCGCGATGTAGTAGCGCTGCAGGAAGACGAAGAGCATCAACACAGGGAGCACGGTGACGACCGATCCGGCCATCATCAACTCCAGGTCCTGCACGTGCTCGCCCGATAGATTCGCGAGCGCGACGGGCAACGTGTAGTGCGACTGATCGGAGAGGATGATCAGCGGCCACATGAAGTCGTTCCACGTCGACATGAACATGAAGGTGGCGAGCGTCGCGAGGATCGGCCGCGCGAGCGGGAGCACCACCGACCAGTAGATCCGCAGCTCGCTGGCGCCGTCGAGCCGCGCCGCCTCGAGCAGCTCCTGCGGGATGTCGAGCATGAACTGCCGGATCAGGAAGACGCCGAACACCGTTGCCAGCGACGGGATGATCGCTCCCCAGTAACTGTTCACGAGGTGCAGCTGCTTCATCAGGAGGAACAGCGGCAGCATCCCGACCTGCGGAGGAATGACGAGTGCGGCGAGAAGAAGGCCGAAGATCCGATCGCGCCCGCCGAAGCGCAGCTTGGCGAACGCGTATCCCGCCATCGAGTTGAACAGCACCGAGAAGATCGTGACCATCGACGCCACGAACGCGCTGCTGAAGAACGCACGCCCGAGGCTGAGGCGGGTGAAGAGCTGGCGGTATTGATCGAGCGTCGCCGCGTGTGGGATGAGGTGCGGCGGAAACGTCGTCGCCTCGCCGTTCGCCATGAACGACGCCGAGAGCATCCAGAAGAGCGGGAAGAGCGTCAGCGCCGCACCGATGACGAGCGCGGCATGCAGCAGCACCGATCTCACCGTGCGGTTCATCGGCTCCTCTGAAAGCGCAACTGCACCAACGTCGCCGATCCGACGACGAGGAAGAGCACGAACGCCACCGCCGCCGCGTATCCCATCCGCCAGAACTTGAATCCCTGCTGGTACATCAGCATGACCGCGGAGAGCGTGTGGTTCAGCGGACCGCCCTGGGTCATGACGTACGGCTCCGCGAAAAGCTGCAGGTAGCCGATCGCCGTCACGATGCCGACGAAGAGGAACGTCGGCGCGAGCATCGGAAGCGTCACGTGCCGGAACTGGCGCCAAGCGCCCGCGCCGTCGATCCGCGCCGCCTCGTACAGCTCGTCGGGAATCGTCTGCAGGCCGGCGATGAAGATGATCATCGAGTAGCCGAACTGCCGCCAGATCGCGAGGATGATGATCGAGAAAAGCGCCCAGTGCGGATCGCCGAGCCAGTCGATCGCCGGAACCCCGACGACGCCGAGCGCCCGATTGATGACGCCGAATCGCGGATGGTAGAGGTACTTGAAGACGATCGACACCGCCACGAGCGTCGTGACCACCGGCGCGAAGTAGATCGTCCGGAACATTGCCTTCCAGCGCGTCAGCTTCGCATTCACCAGCAGCGCGGAAACGAGCGACCCGAGCACCGTCAGCGGACCGCCGACGGCCGCGAAGAGGAGCGTGTTGAAGAACGCCTGCCAGAAGATGCTGCTTCCAGCGAGCTCGCCATAGTTGTGCAGCCCGACGAAGCGCAGGTTGTGAATGTCGCCGATCGAGTAGAGGTCGAAGTCGGTGAGGCTCAGCGCGAATCCGGCGATCACCGGCGCGAAGAAGAAGAGGAAGATCAGCAGCAACGCCGGCGCAAGAAACAACATCGCCGCGCGGGCTTCTGCGCTCACTTCCCCGCCTCGGCGTTCGCCATCATCCACCGCCGCTTCTCGAGCAGCTCATCGGCCTTCGCGTCGAGCTGCCGGAGCGCGGTCGGTATCGGGACCGTGCCGCGCGCGACCGCTTCGCCGCGGTCGAAGATCTGCGTCGCGATCTGCTCCCACTCCGGAACCCGCGGCAACGGCGCGACGCGCTCCAGCTGCGCCAGGAACGCCGGCAGGTGCGGATCGGCCTCGAGCTCCTTCGAGTGCCACGCGCTGCGCCGCGCCGGAAGGTCGCCGGTGAGCTGAAAGAAGCGGACTTGCTGCGCCGGCTCCGACAGAAACTCGATCAGCTTCCGCGCCGCGGCGGCGTGTTTGCTCGCCTTGAACACGACGATGCTCGAACCGCCCGCCATCGAGATCCCCTCCGACTCGCTCGCATCGCGAGCCGGCAACGGACAGGTCGCCCACTTGTCCTGCACCTCCGCGGGGAGCCGCCGCTTGAACTCGCCGACATTCCACGGGCCGCTGATGTACATCGCAAAATCGCCCTGCGCGAATTGCTGATAGAGGTTCGAGATCTCCGTGTTGCTCTTCGCCGGAGCCCACCCGCGCCGGAACATCTCCGCGTAAAACGTGAACGCCTGAGCGAACGCCGGCTGCTGGAACGCGCCGCGCGTGCCCTCGGCGTTGAGCAGCGTCGAATGATTCGAGAGCGCCAGCACCTCGATCGGCTCGAACTCGTTCGTCGGCAGGAGAATCCCCCACGGGCAGAGCTTCCGCGCCTTGACCCGCTCCATCGCCGTCTGCCACTCCGCCCATGTCTTCGGTCCCTTCGGGAACCCGACGGCTGCGAGGACGTCGCTGCGATAAAAGATGAGACGCGTGTCGACGTACCACGGGATGCCGTACAGCGTCCCGTCGACGACGTTCGTCCCCCAGACGCCGGGGAAGTAGTCATGCGCGTCGATGACACCGCCGGTGAACGGCCCGACGTCCGCCAGCGCCTTCATCGCCACGAACTCCGGGATCCACGTATTCCCCATCTGCGCCGCGTCCGGCGTCGCCTCGCCGACGTGCGCCGTCAGCAGCTTCTCGTGCGCCGCCGTCCACGGAATCTGCTGGACGATGACGTGAATGTGGGGATTCCGCCGCTCGAACTCCGGAATGAGATCGGCGACGACCTCGCCTTCGCGCCCGAGGCCCCAGAATTCGAGGGTCTCGCGATGGTCGCGTGAGTGTTCCGCACACCCGAAATGCAGAAGGCAGAAGGCAGAAAGCAGAAGGAACAGCAGTCCCACTTCTGCCTTCTGCCTTCTGCCTTCTGCATTCGTCACTGCAACCATCCCCCCGTAAACCCCGCCCGTTTCAATCCGCTAACGACATGCCCATTCTTCCGCATCGTCTTCCAAACCAGCCCGCTTCGATAGTTCTCG
>DASXIH010000376.1:0-6377 GCA_036498125.1 Thermoanaerobaculia bacterium | reverse complement strand
GATCACGGCCTGCCGGACGTCCTGCAGATCGTCTTCGGAGACCGCCTTCTGCAACTCGGGATAGCGGAGCGTCGCACGACCGCCGACCTTCAGCCGGAACGTCACCGCCGCCACGACGTAGCGATCGCGCTCATAGTTCTTGAAGAGGCTCGACCGGTAGCCGAAGCGGCAGTCCCAGTTCGTCAGCGTCTTCACGAGGCCGTCGCGGCGGTCGAGCACTTCGACGCGCGCGATCGTCTCGCTCACTTCCTGGCCGTACGCGCCGACGTTCTGGATCGGCGTCGCGCCGACGCTTCCCGGAATCCCGGAGAGACATTCGACGCCCGCCCAACCGCGCGAAACGGCGAGCGCGACGAAGTCGTCCCACACCTCGCCCGCCGCGACACGCACCATCGCGTACTCGTCCTCGGCCTGCACGGTCACTCCGCGCAGATCGACGTGGATGACCAGTCCGTCGAAGCCCGCGTCGGAGATCAGGAGGTTGCTTCCGCCGCCCAGAATGAAGAGCGGGAGCGAGCGGTCGCGGGCCCAATCGATGGCCTCCCGCAACACGTCAATATCCACTGCGCGGACGAAATAGCGGGCCGGCCCGCCGATCCCAATCGTGGTGAATGGCGCCAGCGGGACGTGTTGCTCAACGGTGACGGTCATTTGCGGCGCGCATGTTAACGTTGCCGCCATGACGACGACAGTTCCGGCGCACGAGAAGCAGTGGCTCGGGCACCCGCGCGGCCTCTTCACGCTGTTCTTCACGGAAATGTGGGAACGGTTCAGCTACTACGGGATGCGCGCGCTTCTGATCCTCTACATGACAGGCTCGACGGTTCAGTCGGGTCTGGGCTTCGACGTCAAGTACGCGGCACATATCTACGCCCTGTACACCTTCCTCGTGTATGTCTCCGGCGTTCCGGGTGGTTGGATCGCCGACAAGTTCCTCGGCCACAAACGCGCGGTCGTCGTCGGTGGCGTCATCATCGCGCTGGGCCATTTCAGCATGGCCATCCCGCGCCTGCAGTTCTTCTACCTCGGCCTCGGGCTCATCATCATCGGCACCGGCTTCCTGAAGACGAACGTGAGCACGATCGTCGGGTCGCTCTATCGCAAGAACGATCCGCGGCGCGACTCGGGATTCGCGATCTTCTACATGGGGATCAATCTCGGCGCCGCCATCTCGCCGATCATCGTCGGCTGGCTCGGCCAGAAACTGAACTGGCACATCGGATTCGGCGCTGCAGGCGTCGGGATGGTCTTCGGCGTCATTCAATACATCGCAGGTCAGAAGTACCTCGTCGCGGCTTCGGAGATCGAGAGCGCGATGCCTCTCGAGGCGGCCGTCGAGGAGACGCCGGCGGCGAACGAACCGTTCACCCCGGCCGACTGGGGTCGCATGGGAGCGGTCGTCATCCTCTGCCTGTTTGCGCTGATCTTCTGGGCCGGCTTCGAGCAGGCCGGCTCGAGCCTGAACCTCTTCGCCGACCGCGCCACCCGCCTGACGTTCCTCGGCTACACCTACCCGTCGTCGTGGTTCCAGTCGGTCGAAGCATTCGGTGTGTTGATCTTCTCCGGCGTCTTCGCGTGGCTGTGGCTCTTTCTCGGCCGCCGCCGGGCGGAACCGTCCAGCCCCCTGAAGTTCCTCTTCGGTCTCGTCTTCGCGAGTCTCTCGTTCTTGTTGCTCGTCCCGGCGGCGCGCCACTTCGAGGCGACGCAACAGCGCGTGAGCCCGGGGTGGCTGATCGGCGCCTACCTTCTCCAGACCTTCGGCGAGCTCTGTCTGAGCCCCGTCGGCCTGAATCTCGTCACGAAGCTGGCGCCTCAGCGAGTCGTGGGCCTGATGATGGGCGTCTGGTTCTTCGCGTTGGGCAGCGGAAACTACGTCGCGGGCTGGCTTGCGGGCATGGTCCAGGACCGCTCGTACTCGCAGGTGTTCATGATCGTGTTTGAAATGATCGCCTTCGCGGCGGTCATCCTGCTGCTCCTCATCAAACCGATCAAGAAGCTGATGACCGAACGAGCGACGCCTACGGTGACGTAACCGCCACCGCGATCTCGTCCCACGCGTCGCCCGTCACGTTGTTGATCGTCGAGCCGTAGGCGGTCCAGAGGTTCGACCGCGTCGCGGGCGGCGTGATGTTGGTGATCGTGATCGGATTCGTGCAGCACGCGCCGTTTGCCGGAACTTGCAGCATCGACCCGGGCGGGAGCGTGATCGCCGTTCCGGTCTGTACCGGCGCGCCGAGCGGCGGTCCCCACGTGATCGCGAAAGTCTGTTCGTGGTTGAAGTCGAGGTTCACGACGCCGATGTTCACGCGATAGCTCGGCGGGTCGTCGGCGCCGCCCAGCGCGAAGATCGCCGCGCTCGGGGTGTTGATCGTCGCGACCGGGATGGCCGGCAACGACTGCGACGTGGTGCCGTTCGTTCCCGGCTGCTGTGTCCAGATCCGCGATGCAACGAAGAGCTTCCCGGTCGGGTCGACGACCGGAAGCGGGCCGACGTTCGTTACCGCCATCACCAGAAGGCTGCCGATGCCGGTCGTATGCACGTACTCCTTCACGAAATCCGTCGAGCGAATGCCGCTATGCGCCGGAATCAGGATGCCGTCCGACGCCCCGATACCGCCCGGCTCCGGAAGCCATTCCCATTCGACGTTCTGAGCGTGATCGGCGAGATTCACGATCGTGATGTCGGACCGGAAGAAGGTGCCGTTCACGCCGGGTGTGCTCCCGGCCGCGGGAATCAGCACGTAGTTCGAGGTGCCAAGCGGCTGCACGACGGCGGCGGGCGCCGCGAGGGCGATGAGAAGAAGCGATAGACCAGCGAGCGTACGCACGGGTTATGGAGTCGTTCCGACGACCGCGAGCTCGTCCCACGCGTCGCCCGTCACGTTGTTGATCGTCGACCCGTAGGCGGTCCAGAAGTTCGACTTGTTCGTCTGCGTGATGTTCTGGATCTGGATCTGTTCGCCGGGAACGATCGTGCCGAGGGAGACCTGCTGCATCGAGAAGGGCGGCAGCGTGATCGTGATCGGGGCCGGCGGATCCTGCACGAAATGGATGATGTAAAACGTCTGCGCGTGCGCCGGATCGAGATTCACGATCCCGACGTTCGTGCGGTAACTCGGTGGATCATCCGCGCCGCCCATCGAGAAGATCGCGGCGGCCGGGGTGTTCAACTGCGACGCGGGGATCGCCGGGAGATCCTGGGACGTCGTCCCGTTCGTTCCTGGCTGCGGCGTCCAGATGCGCGAGCTGACGAAAAGACGACCTGTTTGATCGATGCCCGTGCCGTCGGAGTTCAGCGCGGCCGTGATGAGGATCGCGCCGAGGCCCGTCTGGTTCATGTAGTCGCGAACGAAGTCGGCGGAGCGGATGCCGGTCGACTGCTTCAGCGTCAGCACCACCGGCTGCGGGAGCGAGACTCCCGGTTCCGGGAGCCACTGCAGTTGAACGATCTGATCGTGTCCCCCGAGATTGAGGATCGAGATGTCGGAACGGAAGAACGTCCCGTTCACGCCCGGCGTGCTGCCGGCTGCGGGGATGAGCAACTGGAATCCGGCGCCGAGCGGCTGCACGACCGCCGCGCTGAGGGATGTCGCTACGAGGAGGATTGCAAAGGCGGTGAGTGCGCGCATACGCATGATGCAAGCGCGGGGCGTGCCACGAAGGGCTAAAACGAGCGCAACAGGATGCGCTGCTCCCCTTCGTCGGCCACGTACATCCGGCTCACGCCGGAGTTGCAGAAGGCCCAGTCATGGCTGACGCCGGTGACCATGAGCGACTCGTCGGGGCAGAGCTCGCCGAGAGCCCGGCCTAGGGTCTGAACGTCCGTGGAGTCGCTGCTGCGCACGACGAACGTCGATTCGAATGGCAGCTCGACGACGACGCCGAGGCGTTCGATCGCGTCGTGCAGCTCGCGGTAGTCGGCGCCCTGCGTGAGACTGTGGCGAATCAGAAGGAAGTCGCGCAAGGTCGAGAACTGCGTCCGCGCGACGAGGAGCCGCGCGTCATCGGCGATGTGGGAGCGCATCCAGCGGACGAGCGGCGCGGCATGACGCGACTCGTGCAGCCACACCTGCCAGCTCTGATCGAAATTCGGCTCGGCCCCGAGGCGGCGCATCGCGTGAGTCACGTCGACGGTCAGCTCGCCCTCGTAGCAGATCTGGAACAGCTTGATCTCCCCCATCACACCCTCCCGCGGTCAATGCTGCCGGTTCAATCGTAAACTGTCACCCGTCTTGCGTCTACACTTGCCGCGATGACCGACGCCCCGCAGCCCGAGCCGCCGCGCGAGCGGGAGAGCTGGCTCCAGCGGTTCCGCGCGACGCGCCAGATCGTCTGGGGATGGCTGACCGACCCTGCCGTGCTCGTCTACCGGCGTGAGGCGACCGGCCGCCACAAGGCGCGCGTCCTCACGGTCGAGTTCTTCCTCTTCGTCCGCGAGGTGGCGCGCGAGTTTTACGAGATCCAGGGCACGTCGCGCGCCGCGTCGCTCGCCTACACGACGCTCCTATCGCTCATCCCGCTCCTCGTCGCGTTTACGCAGGTGCTGCGCCGCTACTTCGGGACGCTCTTCCCCGACTTCCAGTCACAGATCGACAGCGTCCTCAACGTCGTCATCCCGTACCAGTCGCCGACCCTGACGTATCACCTCGCCCGCTTCGCCGAGAACGCGCAGGCCGCCTCGACCCTCGGCGCGATCACGTTCATGGTCATCGCGTTCCGCCTCTTCCTGGCCGTCGAGGCCACCGTGAATCAGATGTGGAAGGTGCGGAGTGCGCACGCCTATCGCCAGAAGATCATGGCCTTCACGATGCTCTTCTTCTGGGGCCCGCTGCTCATGGGTCTCTCATTCACGACGACGACGATGCTGGAGCACAACCGGTATCTCCGCATCTTGTTCAAGCAGGACTTCATCTTCGCGATCGCGCCGGTGGTCATCCTCTTCATCGCCTTCACGATGCTCTTCTGGCTGGTCCCCTCGGCGAAGGTGCATCTGCAAGCAGCCGCCGTCGGTGCGCTCGTCACGACGTCGCTCTTCACCCTCGTCCGCTGGGGCTTCGGCGTTTACGCGAACCACCTCTTCACCGGCCGCTTCAACCTGATCTACGGCGCGGTCGGATTGGCGGTCATCTTCCTGATCGCGATCGAGATCATGTGGGTAGTCATCCTCCTCGGCGTCGAGATCAGTTACGTCTTCCAGAATCTCTACGGCGTCCTCCGCGCCACCGAGCAGCGGATCGGCGACGAGCCGCGCTTCGACGTCTACTACGCGATCCGCGCATTGATCGAAGTCGCCCGGCGCTTCGACCGCCGCGAAGACCTACCGTCGTCCTACCGCCTCGCCGAACAGTTCGGGACGACCGACCCGCAGATGCTGCGCGTCATGCGCAAGCTCGAAGACGCCAAGCTCGTGAAGGTCGTCGGTGGCGAATACCCCGGCTACCTCCCCGCCTGCGACCCCGACCGCATCACGGTCGAAGAGGTCGTGATGCAGGTCGAGGGAGCGAAGCGCGACATGCCGGAGCTCGAGGCCGACAGCGAAGAGCGCCGCGTGATCATGGACCTGATGGCCCGCCTCAACACCTGCCTCACCTCAGCCCTCGACCGCACCACCATCGGCCACTTAGTCCGCCAGCTCTACTCCCCGCGCGTCGCGCGCCGGGACGACGCCGCCGAAGGTGCGTGACAAGGTCGCGAGATCCTCGAAGTAACGACGATGCGTTTTCCTCAAGGCGTCTTCGCTTTCGGCCTGCAGCAACACAATCTCTCGTTGGATGCCGGCGCGATACAACTGCAACTCGCGTTCTAGCCGGGCATCGTCGGCTACCCGACGTTCGTCATCCGAATAAGAGCGGAGGCTCAGTAGCGCTCCGCGTGGCCGTTCGTACTCGAGCAGGAAGATCACCGATTCATTCTCAATGCGACGGTGCGCCTCAGGACGCGACGAACACTATGGCCGAAAATCGGTTCTCTTTTCGTCTCAACGTTGTCGAAGCAGTTCGCGAATCTCCGTAAGGAGAGCCGCGGACTGTTTCGAGTAGAACCAAATCCTTCCGAGGGCGATGAGCGGATAGAGGGCGACTATTGCGCCGACTACCACCCACACGCATGCGAACCCGGCCAACCCTGTCGCTGCGTTGTCGAATGAGTTGTCCATGGGAGTCCCCCTGCGCATACATGGACACCGCGGAAAGAACTATGTGGGATGTAAACGTAGGACGGGCTTTAGCCCGTCCCGGGCGGGCTGAAGCCCGGCCTACGTTCGGCGAGCTGTGCGGATCATGTGGATGCGGCGGAGGGTCTCGTAGGCGACGGTGGTCATGGTGACCCAGAGGAGGCCGGCGGTGACGCCGGCGCCGACGTCGCTGATCCAGTGGACG
>DASXIH010000375.1:0-4129 GCA_036498125.1 Thermoanaerobaculia bacterium | reverse complement strand
ATAGAAGTCCGCGAGCCGGTACTGCGCGTCGAATCCGACGAGAAGACAGCCGTTTCCAATCACGAGGTCGCGCGGCATGAGAGGTTTTGCAGTCTATCCGAGCACGTGCGCGGTGAAGCCATCCGCGCCGGAATCGGGAGTCAGGCGAAGGACGTCCCTCTCGATCCGCGCGCCGGTTGAAGCGACGACGTCGTCGTTCTCCTCCGGCTCAAGAGAGCATGTTGAATAAACGACATGCTTTTTCGCTAGCGATAACGCTGCAGTAATCATTTCGCGCTGCATGGCGGCAAACGCGGGAAGATCGCTCTCGCGGAGCCGCCATTTGATCTCCGGATTCTTGCGGATGGTGCCTGTAGCGCTGCATGGAGCGTCGAGAAGGACGACGTCGAATTGCCCGCGAAACGGCGGTTTCCGCGCGTCGGAAACGACGATGTTTGCGCCGCGCTTCAGGAGCGGCAGCAACCGCGTGATCGAGATGTCGTTGCTAACCACCCGCACGCCCACCCGCCGCATGTACAGCGTCTTGCCCCCCGGCGCGGCGGCGAGATCGAGCACTTCGTCGCCGAGGCTCGCGGCGAGAGACGCGATCACAGCACTTCCTTCGTCCATCGGCCAAAACTTCGCGCGATCGAGGTCCGCGGAGGAACCGCGCAGCTTGTAGACGTGATCGACGAGCGTCGAGGGCGTTGAGTCCGGGGGCACTTCATTCGTCAGCGCCAGCACGTCGGGATACGACAGCTCCTGATTCGCCTCGGCGATCTTGGCCGTCCGCTCCGCGCCGTAGAAGCGCGTCCATCGTTCGATGAGCCACGCCGGATGCGCCGTGCGCGTCGCGAGGTCGCGCGGCTCCGGGACGTCGCCGCGCGTGATGCGGCGCAGGATCGCGTTGACGAATCCGCGCGCGCGCTTCGGCGCGAGCTCCACTGTCTCGCCGACCGCAGCGTACTGCGCGACGTCCATGTAGAGGAGCTGGTACGCGCCGAGGCGGAGGACGTCGAGGATCTCCGGCTCGATCTTGCGCTTCGCCAGCGTCTCGATCACGAAGTCGAGACGCGAGCGCCAGCGAAGGACGCCGAGGACCAGCGTGCGGACGAATCCCGACTCGCCGGCGAGAACGTACGACGCGAAGAGCGACTCCCGCTCGATGCGCCGCAGGAGCGCCAGCGCTCGCGCGCGCTCGTTCACGCGAGCCGCGTTCCTACGCGCCACTGCAGGCCGCGGGCGACGT
The DNA here is from genome assembly GCA_036498125.1 of Thermoanaerobaculia bacterium. Taxonomy (GTDB): domain Bacteria; phylum Acidobacteriota; class Thermoanaerobaculia; order Gp7-AA8; family Gp7-AA8; genus DASXHZ01. The sequence goes on along the minus strand of DASXIH010000375.1, from coordinate 2,901 downwards.
CGCCCGCCGCCGCGCGAGGCTTGCCGGGGCGCTGCATGGTGACGATGCGGATGGCGCCGTCGCCGCAGGCGATGGTGACGGCGTCGTCGAGCGCGAGAATCGTTGCCGGTTGCCCGTTGCCGGTTGCCGGACGGATGTCGATCAGCTTGAGGCCGTCTTTGGTGAATGCGCCCGGCCACGGATCGAAGGCGCGGAACTTGTCGTAGATCGATTTCGCGCTCGCGCTCCAATCGATTTCTCCCTCGCTCTTCTCGATCTTCGGAGCGATTGTGGCTAGGGCGTGGTCCTGCGGCGTCTCTTCGATTGTTTGCAGGCGCCCGAGCACGTCGAGCAGCGCCTCGGCGCCGATCGTCGAGAGGCGGCCCGCGAGCGCCGGCGTGTGCTCGTCCGGACCGATCGGCGTCTTCTTGATCGCGAGCATAGGTCCGTGGTCGAGCTGCTCGTCGACGCGCATGATCGTCACGCCGGTTTCCGGGTCGCCATGCTCGATCGCGCGCTGGATCGGCGCGGCACCGCGCCATCGCGGCAGGATCGAGCCATGGATGTTGAGGAACCCGTGCCGCGGGATCTCGAGCAGCGCCGCCGGAAGGATCTTTCCGTACGCAACGACGATCGCAACGTCAGGCGCTTCGCGCCGCAAATCCTCGATCGCTTCCCGTACTTTGGGAGGTTGAATCAGCGGCAGCGCCAGCTCGCGAGCGCGAACTGCCACGGCGGGCGGCTTGACCTCCATCCCCCGGCCAGAAGGCTTGTCCGGCTGGGCGACAACCAAGACAACGTCATGGTGCGCCGCCAACGCCTCCAAAGCCGGCACCGCAAACTGAGGCGTCCCAAAAAACGCGATACGCACGGCGACGCATGCTATCGCGTCACGTATGAGTCGTCGTCGTCGCGGGCTGCCCCGGCGGAGTCATCGTCGTGACGGCGTTCGGCGGAAGGCCCGGCGTCGTGTTGGGCACCGGCGTCTTCGGCGCAGTCGGCGACGGCCCGACCGGCTTCGTCGTCTTCCCCTCCGCCCCCTTCGACGGCTCCGGCGCCGGTCCGGGCATTCCGTTGGCCGTCGGCGTCTGTGAGCTCGAATTCACCGGGTGGGTCATTGCGGGCGGCTCGTTCTGGTAGTCGCGGGGCGGCTTCTCGCCGCGGCAGGCGACCAGAGCGAACGCCAGGGCACCAATCAACATCGTGTTGCGCACGCCTGAAGCGAGTTCAAGCTGCGTTCCAGCTCAGCGGTACAATCCCCGCCATGCGAAAGATGACGATGGCCCCTGTTGTCGGCGTTGTCGGTTCTCTCTTTGTCGCCGCAATCGCCTTCGGGCAAGTTGCCGAAGGGGACCAGCACTGGGCGCAGCGCGCCGAGGGGCAGGTTGCCGGCCACGCGAAAGCGGCCCCCATCGACGCCGCGATCGCCGCCTATCAGAGGGCGGTCGCCGCGAACCCGAACGATCTCGACGCGCGGTGGAAGCTGCTGCGCTCGTATCGCTTCAAGGGGCAGTACGTCGCGATGTCGAGCGACGACAATAAGAAGATCTACGCCGACGCGAAGAGGGCGGGCGAAGATGCGCTCGCGGCCGTCGAGCGGGCGCTGCGCCCGAAAGGCGTCACTTCGGTCACGAGTGCGTCCGAGAAGCAGGTGGCCGACGCAGCGCGAGCCGTCCCCGGCGCGCCCGAGGTCTTCCTGTGGGACTCGATCAACTGGGGCGAGTGGGCCCTCGTCTACGGCAAGATGGCGGCCGCGCGCGAAGGGGCGGCGGATCGCATCCGGCGCGAGGCGACGATCGCGGAGCTCGTCGATCCGAAGATGGAAGGCGGCTCCCCGAGCCGCGTCCTCGGCCGTCTCCACGATCAGACCCCTCACATCCCATTCATCCTCGGCTGGCCGTCGAGCAAGGAGGCCGTCCGCTTCCTGAACGAGTCGTACAAGATCGATCCCGCGAACAAGATCACTCGCGTCTTCCTCGCCGAAGCGATGGTCAACAACAACAGCGACACCAAAGGCGAGGCGGTGAAGATGCTTCGCGAGACCATCTCCGCGCCGAACGATCCGAACTTCGAGGTCGAGCAGTCGGCCGCGAATGAGGACGCCAAGGCGCTGCTCAGGAAGTGGACGTCGTAGCCTTTTTACTTCTGTGAAGGCACAGCGGCGATGAATTGCGTGCCGCCGTCGGCATCGACGACGGTGGCAAACGCGACGCCGGTGCCCGATTTCGGCGCGATGCGGAGCGTCGTCGCGGGAGTGATCGCCACGCCGAGCCGCTTCTCCGGCTCCGTCACGAGCCGCAGGTCATCCTCAGGCGCCTCGACCTCGAACGCCTTGCCGCCGTCCGCCGACACCTTGAACATCGCCGGCGCGATGCCCGTATTCACGACGCCGATCGAGACGCGGCGCCCAGCCGCGGCGGGGATGCCGACGATCGTCAGCTCAGGCGCGTCGCCGCCGAACGTCGCCGCATCGCGAACGGTCAGCGGCTTCTGGATCGAACTGCGGCCGCCGTGCGCGACGTCATTCGTGTCGAGCAGCGCCACCGGAGCGTGGTTCGCGCGGTAGTCGATCCAGAGCGTACCGAGGCCCGTCGTGTTGAAGAGCGACTTCACGACGCCGGGAAAGACCATCGTCTGCCGCGGTGAAAGACGCAGCCGGCGGTCGGTGCGCGACTGCGCGGTTGCGAAGCGGAGCGTGACGAACAGCGGCTCGCGCGTCGGATTGTGCAGCGTCAGGTTCGACACCCAGAACGCGCCGTTCGCGCCGCCGGTCATGCCGGCGAGCGGGAACAGCATCCGCTCGCGGAACGAGGTCGCGACCTCTTCCTCTTTCGGCATGTGCACGAGGCGGAGGTAATCGGCTGTCCGGTGCGGTGCGGCGCTCAGCTTCCGCGTCCACACCTCGACGCCCCGGATCGCTCG
>DASXIH010000374.1:0-12628 GCA_036498125.1 Thermoanaerobaculia bacterium | reverse complement strand
CGCTCCGCGATCTCGTCGATGTTCTGATCGGTCGCGATCATCAGCGAGAAGCCCTCGCCCTTGGCGCGGTCCAGACCCTTTGATCCGTCGTCCTGCGTGATCAACACCCGGACGTCGCCAGCCCGGAGCGACACGCCGAATACCTTTCCACCGCGCTCGTGCTCACGATCGACGGTGAAACCGACGACGTCGCGGTACCAGGCCAGGCTCTGTTGGAGGTCCTTCACCGTGAGAGAGGCGCTGAGGCCGCGGGCGATGAGTGTGTCGTTCATCAAAGTGTTGGAAGGATACAACGCGCCGTGACATGGGCTCATCGGGACGCGGCAGCGTCCCGTTGGGACGGCGCTGCGGAGCATTGGTACAGGGACCGCGTACCACTCAGGCGGCGGCGCGGAGCAATGGGACAGGCGCCGTGTACCACTGAGACGAAGCCGCGGAGCAATGGGACAGGCGCGATGTACCACTGGGACGACGGCGCGGAGCAACGAGAAAGGGAGCGTGTACCGGTGGGACGCGCGCCGCTCTAGTTTCCGCGATTGGTAGTTGACGCTGATCGAGACTCTGGTAGTCTTTGTAGTTGCGGTATGCGGCGGTGTGAGGTGCTGAAAAGCACGACAAATCACACCGGCGCGGGAGTTAGAGCTTGCTCCTCCTGCCGCGGTCACGCGGGGTGCGCGCGCATCCCGACAATCACCAACCCGGAAGAATCGGCGTGCAGCCGACCACTTCCAGCCGGTGGCCGCCTCGCACCCAATCGCGAATGGGTCCTGGTACCTCCGGACAACCGTCAGAGGAGATTTGATATGACAAGCACAGTACCCACCCCCACGAAGCTCACTCCGGGTGCGCTCATCGAGCAACTGCGGAGTCTCCAGTCGCAGATCGGCGACGTCACGCCGCTGTCCGCCGCGCAACGCGCGCAACTGAAAGGGCGCACGCGGAAGCAGCCGCCTCACATCACCGAGGCTTCGATCAACGTCATCGGGAAGTCGCCGACCGTCGCTCAGGCAGTCGGGCAGCCGCTCGACGACGTCCGGCAGATGCAGATCGATGTCCTCGCCTGGGACGAGGCCGCCGGTGAAATGCACACCTTCCTCAAGGCGATCGAAAGCGCAAACGTCGTTCGCCGCGAGCGGCTCGCATTCATCGGAGCGCAGGCGTATTCGTTCGGATCGCAGCTCGCGAAAAACCCGGCCAACGCCGATTTGCTGCCCCAGGTCGAGGAGATCAAGAAGCTGAAGAGTGCCGCTCGCCGGAAGAAGACGCAGGCAACGCCGCAGGCGCCGTCTCCGGTACCGGCGTCACCCGCTCCGACACCGCAACCCAAACAGTAAACTGAAAGGAGGCGAACCCGGGCGCGTCGCAGGCGCGCCCGGGTTCCAAAGACGGCGATGGATAGCAGTCTGAGTCTGAAAGTCGTGACACATGTCGCAACCCTTCTGAGGGAGGCGTTCGAGGTGGCGGAGCAGATCCGGAACGCGCCCGAGTCGCCCGTGACGTCGTACCTCCCGGCGAAGCTGCGCCGCCTGTTCCGGCGGAATGCGATGCGCCTGCGCAGCGGCCGGGTGGCGCCGAAGTATCCGAATCTCAACTCGCCCGAGGATCTCGCGGCCATCCTTGAGCGCACCGCAGCTCGTGACGAAGCGATCGAGCGCGGCATCGCGAAGCTGACCCGAATTCTCGCAGAGGTCAGGCGCGTGAAGCAGTATCAGGCGGCCGAGCTGGAAGAAGGAATGAGGATCGTCTATCAGCGCGCCTGGGAGCGCGCGCAGGAGGACGGGCCGGGCAGCAAGGCCGCCGATTTCCTCCGCCTCTTCCAGGACTTGATCATCCAGGGAAACGAGCTCCGTACGCTCCAGAGACGGCAGAACGAGGTCGTTGTTCCGGAAGAGCCGTTTTGTCTGCCGGGAGCAGATCCGGCGCGCGAGGTGCGTGAGCAGATCAGCGCGGCGGAGATCCTCGCGGAGCCGCCCAGTTCCGGCGAATGCGTTCTCCACTTCGGATCGAGAACGGCCGAAGAGCCTCCGGTCGTCATGCGGATCGGGATCGCGGAGAAGTCGTGGGTAGGAAGCTTCCAGCGAGGCGCCATCGATTACAGCACGGTTCAGTTGATGCCCGACGGAGCGCACCTGCTCGTCGTCGCCTGCGGCGCCGGCTACGTCATCGAAGCCGCGACCCGATTCCTGAGCGCCGAAGCGGACAAGGACATCATGGAAGTGATGCGGGACGATGACGCCGGCGTCCTGTTCATCGATCACGCCGGGATCTACCTGGAGGCGTACGGAACGAAAGGCCGGCTCTGGAAAACCGCCCGCATCGGCGCCGGCGGGTTCCGGAACATCGAGCTCGGAGACGACGCGATCTACGGCGAGACGCAGCAAGGGTCACACGACCCGCACTGGATCGAGTTCTCCGTCGACCTCGGCACGGGCGAAGTGGAGTGGAGTTGCGTGACAGAATCACGCCCATGATCGCGAGACGGGCCCTCTTCTGCTTCGCCGCCGTGTTGTTCCCCATCGCCGCTCACGCGGCGCCGGGGGACTGGCAGCACCACGTGCGCAACGTGGAGATCATTCGGGATGACTGGGGGATCGCGCACGTCTTCGGGAAGACCGACGCGGACGCGGTCTTCGGGATGATCTACGCGCAGGCGGAGGACGACTTCAATCGGGTCGAGCGGAACTACCTGCTGTCGATGGGACGGCTCGCCGAGGCGGAGGGAGAAGGGGAGATCTACCGGGACTTGAGGATGAAGCTCTTCATCGATCCGGTGGAGATGAAGGCGAAGTACCGCCAGAGTCCGCAGTGGCTGAAGGCGCTGATGGACGCGTGGGCGGATGGGCTCAATTACTTCCTGGCCAAACACCCGGCGGTGAAGCCGCGGGTGATCGCGCATTGGGAACCGTGGATGGCCCTCACCTTCAGCGAAGGGAGCATCGGCGGCGACATCGAGGAAGTGAATCTCGAGGAGTTGCGAGCGTTTTACGAGAAACCCCAGCTGACCTCGATGCTGACGCCGATCAACCCGAGTTACCGCGACCTCGAGGAGCCGACCGGCTCGAACGGCATCGCGATCGCGCCGTCCCTCTCGAAGGATCATCACGCGCTGCTGCTCATCAATCCGCACACGTCGTTCTTCTTCCGCTCCGAGGTGGAGATGGTCAGCGACGAAGGGCTGCACGCGTACGGCGCGGCCACGTGGGGGCAGTTTTTCCTCTACCAGGGCTTCAACGAGCGCATCGGCTGGATGCACACGTCGAGCGGCGTCGACAACATCGACGAGTACGCGGAGACGGTGACGAAGAAAGGAAATGGCTTCGTCTACAAGTACGGCAAGGAAGAGCGACCGGTGAAGTCGAGCACAATCACGGTCCCGTACAAGACCGCGAACGGGATGGCGAAGAGGGTCTTCACGGTCTACCGAACGCATCACGGCCCGGTCGTGCGCTCGGCCGACGGGAAGTGGATGAGCATCCGGCTGATGAACGATCCGATGCACGCGCTGATGCAGTCGTACGGCCGGACGAAAGCGCGCAGTTACAAGGAGTTCGTGAAGTGGATGGCGCTGCACACGAACTCGTCGAACAACACCGTCTACGCCGACGCGGACGGCAACATCGCCTACTTCCACTCGAACTTCATCCCGCGGCGCGATCCGCGTTTCGACTACACGAAGCCGGTCGACGGCAGCAATCCGGCGACGGAGTGGCACGGCGTGCTGTCGATCGAGGAGACGCCGAACCTGCTGAATCCGCGCAATGGATGGCTGTATAACAGCAACAACTGGCCGTGGTCCGCAGCCGGACCGAACAGCCGGAAGCGGTCGGATTTTCCGGTGTACGTCGAGCGCGGGCGCGAGGAGACGCCGCGCGGGTATCACGCGTTGCGCGTGCTGACCGGCCACAAGGACTTCACGCTCGACTCCCTGCTCACCGCGGCGTTCGACAGCTGGCTTCCCGCATTCGACGCGCTGCTGCCGCCGCTGCTGAAGGATTACGACGCGTTGCCGGCGTCCGATCCGCTGAAGTCGAAGCTCGCCGAGCAGGTCGCGGCGCTGCGCGCCTGGGACCACCGCTGGTCGACCAATTCCGTCCCCACCGCGCTCGCCATTTTCTGGGCCGATGACCTCGGCCGCCGCATCGGTCCGGAGGCCAGCAAGATCGGGATGCTCGCCGACGACTACTCCGCCACGAAGGCCACGCCGCAGCAGCGCCTCGAGTCGCTCGCCGCTGCGTCGGACAAGCTCGCCGCCGACTTCGGGACGTGGAAGACGCCGTGGGGCGAGATCAACCGGTTCCAGAGGATCACGGACGACATCGAGCCGAAGTTCGACGACGCGAAGCCGAGCATCCCGATCGGCTTCACCTACTCGCGCTGGGGCTCGCTCGCCTCATTCTCCGCCCGCCCCTACCCCGGCACGAAGAAGTGGTACGGCACGAGCGGCAACAGCTTCGTCGCCGTGGTCGACTTCGGCCCCCGCATCCGGGCCCGCGCCGTCACCGCGGGCGGCGAGAGCGGCAATCCGTCGTCGCCGCACTTCAACGACGAGGCCGGACGCTACGCGAGCGGCAATCTCCGCGACGTGTACTTCTACCGCGCGCAGCTCGTTGGGCACACGGAACGAAAGTACCGTCCCGGCGAGTGACGGAGGTACACTCGTGCCGGTCCCTAAAAAACGAAATCAGGAATCGCATCTCCCGGTCCCTCTCATGAGACCGGGAAAGCAGTTCGATGCGAGCAGAGTCTCATGCGAGCACGTTCATGAACGAAGTGGACGGCGACCGCGTTGCCTGGAAGCGCAGGCTGCGCGTGCTCCTCGCAGTTCCGCTCGCGGCGCTGGCCGTGGTGGCGGTGCTGTGGCTCCGCTCGCACGCGGCCGTCAATGGCATGCAGGCGGTCGTCGCCGCCAGCGCGGCATTGGACTACCGCCCTTCGCTTGCGCGCCTCAGCGCCGATTTCCCCTACCGCGAGGTCAAGCCGCCGCAGCGCGGCGCTGACACCTCGGATACGAGTGCAGCCACGGCGCCGATCTGGGCGCTCGTCTCGAAGCTGCACGACGACGGCGGCAGCCCTCACGCCCTCGGCGTGTCGCTCCTGCTCGTCGGGAGGGCGAAGGATGCCGCGCCCGCGCTCGAAGAAGCGTTGCGCTCCGAGACGAAGCAGCACGGCGAGCTCGCCGTGGCGATTCGCCGTTCGAACGACGCGGCGCTGCTCAATGACCTCGCCGTCACGTACCTGGCCCTCGCCGACCCCGCACGCGAGCCGCTCACGCTCGACGCCGTGCAACGCGCCTGGGCCATCGAACACACTCCCGCGATCGCCTGGACGCGCGCCGTCGTCATCGACGCGTACCACATCCGCGAGCGCTCCATCGCCGCCTGGCGCGACTACCTGGCACTCGAGCCGCGCTCGCAGTGGAGCGGTTTCGCGCGTCAGCGGCTTGCAGCGCTGCAGCAGCCGACGGAGTCGGAGTCGTGGCCGGCCGCGCGCGAACGTCTTCTCGCCGCCGGTGTCGATGATCCGGCGCTCTTCCGCGACGTCGATCGTTTCCGGCAAGAGGTGCGTCTCTGGTGTGAGGAGGAACTACTCCCGAAGTGGGGCGATGCGGTGCTCCGCGACGATCCGTCAGCCGCAATGCGGCTCGAGAAAATCCGGGCGATCGGCGGAGCGCTGGAGAAGGCGAGCGGCGAGCGTGCGATTGCCGACGCGGTCGAGGCGATCATCAGGGCGAAGGGCGAGACACTACGGCAGCTGGCAAAGGGGCATGCCGCGTACGGAGCCGGCCTGGAAGCGGAGAAGCACTCGACGGTGCAGGAGGCGGCTACCCAGATGGTCATCGCGGCGGCGGCATTCGATCCGCGAGCGACATCGTTTGGCTGGCGCGCCCGCATCGAGCACGCGGGGATGCTCTATTCGTCGAGCGAGTACAAGAAGGCGCTCAGCGAGTTGCAGGAGCTCGAAAGGGAGTGCGACTCGCGCCTTTCGACGGCCGGCGGGGCGAGATTGCAGACGTTGTTGGCAGTCGCGTTCATGCAGGTGAGCTCTTACAACGAGGCGGCCACTCACTACACGCGTGCTGAACAGGCGTACAGCGGCATCGGCGAGCACGACTACGAGTCCGCGCTGCTCATCCGGCTGGCCGAGGCGTTCAACCTGATGGGTGACAGGGTGAAAGCGCGTGAGTACCTGCAACGCGGCCTGGAGATCCAGGAGCGCTCGGGCGAACCGACGCACGGGCACTACGCGTTGATCATGGGAGCGCTCGAGGCCATGGATGCCGGCCAACAGGCGCAAGCGGGCCTTTTTCTAGATGCTCTGGTGGAGATCGACACCGCGGCGCGCAACGTCTCGCAGATTTGCACATCGACGATGTGGCGGAGCGCTTATCGGTATCGCATCGGCGAGCCCGCACTCGCGGCGAGTGACCTCGCCCTCGCGCAGCGCGCCTGTGCGTCAGTTCAAGACCGCGCCGTACGGGAGCGCCAGCTCGCGTATTTGGAGGTCGCCAGCGCGATCGGCGGCGACGACCACGCGGATTCACCCAAAGGTCTCGACGACGCGATCCAGTATTTCGACCACAGCGACAACCGCATCTGGCTGAGCACGGCATATTTCGCCCGCGCACGCCGGCTTGCGAGGCGCGGCGATGTGGCGGGGGCGGAGCGCGATTTCCTGGCAGCGCTCCGCGAGACCGACGCCAACCGCGCGAAGATCGAGGAGAGCCCGCTTCGCGTCTCCTTCACCGCGACGGCCGACGAGATCACCGACGGATACGTGGAGTTTCTTCTGCGGCAGCGGCGCGAGCGCGATGCGTTCGAAACGTCGGACGGTCGCCGGGTCCGTGAGCTGGTCGACTCGCCCAACGCGCGCTGGCGCAGCAAAGATCCGAAGGAAACGCTGCCCGACATCCAGGGTTCCCTCTCGGTCGATTCGGCCCTGATCGAGTACCGCGTTCTGCGCGACCGCGTCATCGCCTGGGTCATCACGCCTGACCGCTTCGAGACACTCACCGTGACGTCCGAGCCCGGCGACGTCATCGCTGCGACCGCCGATGTCCAGTCGAACGCTTCTTATCTCTACGACGCGCTTTTGAGACCGCTCGATCCGAAGCTCGGAAACGCGAAGGCGTTGGTCATCGTCCCTGACGACGAACTGGAGCGCGTCGCCTTCAGTGCGTTGCGCGGTGGCGGCGGTCGCCCGTTGCTCGAGACGCGCGCCACCGCGATCGCTCCGAGTGCGGCGCTCTTCGCCCGTAGCCGCGCGCGTGCACTCGAACGAGCGACCACGAAGGAGCGGGTGGTCGTGGTCAAGGCGGCGAGCGGCGACGCGGAGCTGGCGGCACTTCCCGCAGCCGCTGAAGAAGCGATGTCGATCGCGCGGCTGTATGGCGGCGCAAGAGTCATCGACGGCTCGGGCGTCTCGAGCACATCGCTGTTGGACGAGCTCAAGAGCACGACGGTCCTTCAATTCGTTGGACATACGGTGGTCGACGCCGACCGTTCGTCGCGGACGCTGCGCCTCGGCGAATCACAACAGGCCAGATTGGGGACCGAGAACATCGCCGGCGCCACGATGCCGAAGATGCGGCTGGTGTACCTCTCGGCGTGCGAAACGGACAAGGGGCCGGTGCTCAAGTCCGAGGGGAGCATGACCCTCGCGCGGTCGTTCTTTGCAGCCGGTGTCCCTCAGGTCGTCGGCACGTTGTGGCCGATTGACGACGAGGCCGCGCAAGTAGCGGCCAGCACGTTCCACAAGCACCTGCTCCGCGGCGACACTCCGGGCGAGTCGCTCCGACAAGCGCAGCTCGTCCTGCTGCACCGTGGTGTTCCGTTTCGTGACTGGGCTTCGCTTCGGCTGATTGGTGCTGGATTCTGATCGATGGTTCGAGGAGAGAGAGATGGCGAATCAGACAGATAAGACTCGAAAGACACTGAAGATCACGTTCAGCGGGATCTGCACCCTCTGGCCAGGGCCGCCGACATATGGTGAGAAACCAGCGATCGACAACGCGTTCGTCATCATGCCGGCGAACATGAAGAACGATCGAGGAGAGTTCCAGACCAATGACTGGGATGCGCCCATCCCCGATCATTTCCCGTTCGTGCACGTTGCGGCGTCGGCACTCGTCAAAGCCCCGCCGCCGGACGCGGCATTCGTGACCGGCACAGGCGGCGAACATTTCGTCTATTTCTTCCAGGATGCACGGGTTGAGATCGATCGGCAGCCGGACGGAGCGCGCGTCGAGTACTACTTCGACCCCGAGGGACGCCCGCTGGCGGAACGCCCCGGTTCGGATGACGTAGCGGATCCGGACGACATTCGCTGGCTCGCCGACGTCCGCGACATCTTTACCAACCCTCCGCCGCTCAAGCCGTCGGCCGATCCGAGGCAGCCAAGCGTCGGCAACGAAGCGGCGGCCGTCGTCAATCTCGTCGCCGGCACGATAAAGGCGCACTTTCCTGCTGATTCAGTGAACCCGAAGATCTTCAAGGATGTGAACGGCAAGGTGGTGCCCGGCCTGCAGCGCGTGCTGGCGGACGAGTTCATCATCGAGATTCCGTACCCCGAAAGCACCGAGCAAGTCACGCTGCTCTTCAAGCCGCTGAGGGAGGGAACGAATCCCAGCGGACCGCACAAGCTGGTCCTGCAGTGGCCGAAGAAAGAAAAGATTCTCGAAATTCGGATGGGAAACGACCCGAAAGATGAAACGAGCAGGCTGGACACGGACGGCCGCTTCGATCCGATAAGGCGAATCGGCCCGGTATTGAAACCGCGCGACGACGATTTCGACCTCCACTACAACCTCCTGGACATCCAGAAGGGCAAACGTCTCCTTCCGCAGAATGACATTCAACAGTGCAGCACCGAAGGCTGCAAGCCGAAGACAGGCGCCCCGCCACTTGGAGGTCACTGATGACTGAATCGAGAAAACCCGCCACGGTCTTTCATGTCCATGCGGACCCGAACCACGATCGCGACGCCTTCGACGACGAAATCAACGACCTCCAACCGGTGAATCCGCGGAGCGTCGAATTCATGAAGTTGTCGCGGCGCGTGTGTCTCATTCGCCGGAAGCGCGGTGCGGATGCCACCGGCGTCCTGCTCGGTCCCGATCTGATGCTCACCGCGGCCCATGCGCTGCTCGGAACGAAGACCGTTTTTGCCGATCCTGCCGACGTCACCCTTCTCTTCGATCAGTTCCCGTGGAACCGCAAGACCGGATTGCGGGCCGCTGGTGACTCGTGCGGCCTCCGGCGAATTCCTTTCACGAATCAGCCCGACGTCGTCGCCTCGTCGATCAAGGTGAACTCGATGTGCAACCGGCGCTTCGACGACAACGGGCTCGATTACATCCTGGTGCGCCTCGATCGCCCGATTGGATTGTCCTTCCTTCCGTTCTCTCACCGCATTCGCGGGTGGAACGACTGCAGCCGCGCCGACATCCCCGCCGCCGGCCGTGTGCTGGTCGTACAGCATCCGCAGGGGGCAGACCTCCAGGTCGCAGAGGGGTACATTCCCGCGGACCACGACGAGCCAGGCTTCCCCCATCTTTTTCGCTACAAGACTACGACGCTCGGCGGCTCGTCGGGCGGGGCTATCGTTGACGAGCGGCGGCGCGTGGTCGGCATCCACATCGGCGAGCGGTCCCCGTCGGCGCAGTTGGGCGTCAGCTTCCAGAAGATCTTCGACGATCTGACCTGTGAAGGCGTCAAACTACCGCCGTTCCCGATGGACAAAGAAGTCATGGACTCGATCTTCGGCAGCAGCGAGATCGAACGGAAGCGGCATCGCGGCTACGACTGGCGTGGAGACCGGCTATTTGATGACATCACGTCCGACTGATCGGTGACTCCCTCGATTCTGGATATCGGCGCACATTCGGCTCCTCACGAAACGCGCTTGAGCGCTTCGGCGATGTCTTTCGCTTCGGGAAGGAGCTTCTGCGCGTTGAGGTAGCTTTGGCGCGCGTCAGCTTTCTTTCCCTGCTTCTCCTGGATCATCCCGAGCCAGTACCAGGCGCTCCCGAGGTTCGGCTCATCCTCGGCCGGTTTGTACGCGAGGTACTTGCGGAGAGCCTCTTCGCCCCGCGCGTAGTTCGACTCGGACTGCGCCGCGTTCTGACCGAGGCGGACGTACGGCGGCATGAACGCCGGATCGAGGGAGAGCGCCATCTCGTATTCGTGGAGTGAGCCCTTCCAGTCCTTCTGATTGAGGAGCGCGTTGCCGAGGTAGTAGTGGGTCCGCGCCGACTTCGGCTGCTCGCGGACGGCTTCGACCATCTCCTTCGTGGCGAGATCAAACTTTTTTTGGATGGTGTAGAGGCGGGCGTAGGCGCGGTGCCCTTCGAGCGCGTCCAGTTTCTTCGCCTCGGCGGCCTGCTGCAGCGCTTTCTCTTCGCTCCCGCCGGCGATGGCCGGCGCGATCATGTAGAACTCGATCAGCCGGAGCCGCGCGTTGAAGTAGCGGGAATCGAGTGCGAGGGCGCGGTTCCACTCATCGACCGCCTTCTTGATCTGCGAGAACCCTCCGAGCACACCGGCCTTCTGCGCCTTCGCGCCGCACGCGAGCCCGAGGTAGTAATGCGCGGCGGCGCTGTTCGGCTGCGCGGCAACGGCGTGCTCGAATTGCGACACCGCCTGATCGAGGTCGCCGCGTTCGAGCGCCGCGCGTCCTGCGGCAATCAGGTCCGCCTCGGGGGCGGCAGACGCGCAAAGGGCGATGAGGATGAAAAGAGCGGTCGTGAACTGGCGCATGGTCGTCAATCCTGTACCTGATCGAGGAGCTCGTCGAGACCTTCGGCCACTCGGCTCATTTTCAAGCGTCCCGGTTCCGCTCTCGAAAGCTCGCCACTTTTGCCCTGTTTCCGCATCCTGCCATCGAGCACCACTTCCGATGGCCCGAGCGTGACGTGTCGACGAAGAGAAGCGCGCAGCCTTCACCGGAACAGTGCCGTATCCGGTCGCGGAGCGCGCCGCCGAGAAGCTCGACACCTGTGCGGGCGATCATCGCGAGGAGTTGAGGCACGCTTGCGTGCGGCCAGGTCACCCCCTCGTGATCGAGACGCGGCGCCGGAGTCGCCCCTTCCGCAAATCGATTGAGCGACGCCCGATCCTTCTCCGGCAATCGCTGCCCATCGGCCCGGGCCAGCGCCAGGCGATAGAGCGCCTCCCGAAGAGCACGCGCCTGCTCGAGCTCCTCCGTCGACACCTTCAACTTCTTCGTCGCGAGCCCGGCAGCGACGAGCCACCGCGCCAAGTCATCCGGCTCCTGGAGAAGCTCCTTCGGCTCCGCACGAAGACGGCCGGCGACCGTCGCGGCGAAGTCGAGCGGCAGACTGCCGCCGCGGAACTTGAAGCCATCGCGTACCTCTCCCTCACCGAAGGGCGGCAAGGCGGGGCCCTTCATTCCGACCATGATTTTATCGTAACCCTATTGACAGGTTTCATGCAACGGCCTATCTTCGTCGTAACCGCGTTACCCGGTTACAAGGAGAATTGAAATGAGTCATCTGAATGGCAAACGGGTCGTCATCATTGGGGCGGGCTCGGGGATCGGGCGATCGATCGCCATCGCCTGTTCGCAGGAGGGTGCGGCGATCGTTCTCGGCGGACGTTCGAGCGAATCGCTGGAAGAGACCGCGAAGCTGTCGAGTGGTGCGACGGAAGTGCGGGTGGTCGATGCAACGGTGGAGTCCGAGGTCGAGGCATTCTTCGAGCAGGTCGGCGCATTCGATCATCTCGTCAGCACGATCACCCAGGGAATCGCGGGACCGATCGCTGAACTCCGATTGGCGGACGTCCAGCGAGTGATGGCTGCCAAGCTCTGGGCACCGGTCCTCCTCGTCAAACATGGCGCGCCACGCATCGCGGCGGACGGGTCATTCACCTTCTTCTCAGGCATCCGCGGGGCGAGGCCGGCCCCGCGCACGTCGATCACGAGCATGGTGAATGGCGGCCTGGAAGCATTCGCCAAGGCGATGGCCGTCGAGCTCGGGCCGGTGCGCGTGAACGTGATTTCACCAGGCATCGTCGATTCCGGCTCGTTCTGGGGCGGCCTCGGCGCGGAGGAGCGGGATCGGATGTTCGCCGACTTCGCGCGGCGGTCGCCAGCGCGGCGCGTTGGGCAACCGGAGGATCAGGCGAGCGCTGCGCTGTTCGCCATCGCAAACCCGTTCCTGACAGGCACCGTCCTCGCCGTTGATGGCGGCGCATTGCTGATGTGAATGAATCGCAGCATCGTGCTGAAAGGAGTTTGCCATGAGCAAGATCGCAATTACCTCGCCCGAGCTCGCGCCGCCGGTTGGCCCGTTTAGCCAGGCCATCGAAGCCGGCGGCTTCATCTACCTCAGCGGTCAGGTCGGCCAAGACCCGGCCACTGGCAAGGTCGTCGAGGGCGGTATTGAGGCCGAGACAGAGCGCGTCTTCCAGAATCTCTCGGCGGTTCTGAGGGCCGCCGGCAAGAGTTTCGATGACGTCGCGGGCGCCCGCGTGTTTCTCACGAACATGAGTGACTACCACGCGATCACCGTCAAGCGTCCCGAGGCCGCCAGGGCCGAAGAGGACGAGGACATCGCTGCTGCGCTCTCCGACGTCCTGGTCTGCGAGGTGCAGCAGCACCTCGGCGACGA
>DASXIH010000373.1:0-4943 GCA_036498125.1 Thermoanaerobaculia bacterium | reverse complement strand
GTTCGTGTCCGTCTTGAACACGCCGCCGGTCAGGGTCGAAGCGGGCGGCGGGCCGGTATCGGTCGTGGTCACCGATCCCTCGGTGCTCGTCGGCGGCGCGGTCGTGAGCGCGATCGGATTTCCGAACTGATCGGTCGCCGCCATCGGCGCGGCCTGCGGCGAGTGGATCGGACACGGAATCGTCGGCTCGGTGCCCGACTTGAATGCCGCGGTGACGACGAGGTTCGCCGGGCAGTTCGGCGTCGCGACGCCGCCGCTCGTCTCGTCGATCTGCACCAGCGAGACGCCGGGAGGCGCGACGAAGTCGGCGTTCGGCTGCGCGTTCGCGACCTGCAACATGTAACGGCCCCAGATCGGCGCGGCGCCTTCGCCGCCCGCCAGTCCGACCGGCGTGTTGTCGTCGAAGCCGACCCATGCCAGCGCGAGCGTCTGCGGTGTGAAGCCGATGAACCACGCGTCGCGTTTGTCGTTCGTCGTTCCGGTCTTCCCTGCCGCGATCTTCTTGAAGCCCATCCGCCGGATGACGTACGCCGTGCCGCGGTCGATCGGCCCCTTCATCGTGTTCACGAGCATGAAGGTGTCGCGCGCGGGGAAGACCTGCTGCGGCTTGACGTCGTCGCCCGCCGAGATCACCTTGCCGCGATCGTTCGTCACGTAGCGGATCGTCCGGAGCGGCAGGCGCGAGCCGAGCCGCGCGATCGTCGAGTAAGACTCCGCCATCTCGATCGGCGGGATCCCGGCGGCGCCGAGGAGGAGCGCAGGGTTGTTGTCGACCGCGGTGTCGACGCCGAGCGTGTGCATCGTCTTGATGACCGCGTCGAGACCGCTCGCGAGCCCGATACGCACCGACGCGGAGTTGAGCGACTGCTCCAACGCCTCCTGGACTGTCACGGTGCCGTGGTAGTCGTCGCCGTAGTTGCGCGGCGACCAGTCGGCGGAGAACCTCCGCTTCAGAACGAAGCGGGTGTCGCTGACGAGCGTCGCCGGCGTGATGTTCTGCTGCGAGAGGCTCGGCTCGAACGCGGTCAGGTAGACGAACGGCTTCACGAGCGAGCCGATGAGCCGCTTCGAGTAGAGCGCGCGGTTGAACTGATTCACGTCGTAGTTGCGGCCGCCGACGAGCGCACGGATCTCACCGGTCGGGACATCGACATGAATGAGCACGCCCTGGAGCATCTTCTGCGGGTCGTCGCGGCGGAGGCGGCGGTTGCTCTTCTCGAGCGACACGAGGCCGGCAGCGAGCGTGCGCGCGGCGGTGTCCTGCGCGGCAAAGTCGATCGCGGTGTAGATCTGGAGGCCGCGTCCTTTGACGTCTTTGATGCCGTAGTCGCGCGCCATCTCCTGCAGCACGCAGTCGACGTAGAACGGGATCGAGCCGAGGCCGCTGCGGTCGCGGTACGGGCGCTGCGGCAGCGGCGTGTTCATCGCCTTGTCGTACGTCGCACGGTCGATCTTCTTGTTGTTGAGCATCAGTCCGAGGACCGTGCCGCGGCGCGCGATCGCCTTCTCGGGGTTGTTGAACGGTGCGTAGTTGTTCGGGCTGCGGATCATCCCGGCCAGCAGCGCCGACTCGGCGACGTTCAGGTCGGTCACCGGCTTGCCGAAGTAGAAGTGCGCCGCCTCGCCGACGCCCATGATCGAGATGGAGCGGTTGCGCCCGAGGTAGATGTCGTTGAGGTACGCCTCGAGGATCTCGCGCTTCGAGTACTTGGCGTCGAGGATGACCGCCATGAAGATCTCGGGGATCTTGCGTTTGAACGTCCGCTCGTTCGCGATGCTGGTGAGGTAGTAGTTCTTCACGAGCTGCTGCGTCAGCGTCGACGCTCCTTCCGAGACGCCGCCTGCGCGGACGTTGCGGAAGAGCGCGCGGAACATGCCGATCGGATCGATCCCCGGGTGATGCCAGAACCTCACGTCCTCGGTGACGACGACGGCGTCCTGCAGCGACTGCGGCACCTGGTCGAGCGTCACGGGACGGCGGTTCTCGAGCTGATCGGAGAGGATCGACGTCAGGAGCTCCGGCTCGAGCGCGACGTTCGGCGCGTTGGTCTTGTCGCGGAGCGAGACGACAGTCGCGATGCCGTTGTCGCCGAACGTGATCCGTACCGGCTGCGCGGCGTAGCTGCCGGTCGGCGGGTGCACGAACGGGCGGAGGTAGACGTCGATCTGATTGCCGCCCCGCGCGAACTCCCCCGCCTGCGCCACGCCGCTCTTCGCCTCGCGGTATCCGAGGCGGTCGAGCTTTGTGAGGAGATCGTCGGGAGACATCGCGACGCCGGTGCGGAGCGGAACGGCGTCGGCGAAGATGCGCGTCGGCAGCGACAGCCGCCGCAGCTCGAACTTTCCGACCGATTGTTTGTAGACGTAGATCCCGAGCCCGAGAAGCACGACGACGAAGACCGCGAAGAGAATCCCGATCGTGCGAAAGACGGTGCGGCGGGACGGTAAGCGAGGAGTGAAGTCGACCATCAATGTGCCAGCAGGGCCAGGTTGCGCCCTCCGCTGCCGTCGCGGCGGAAGGAGTGGAAGATCGATCCTTCGCAGCGGGTACAGAGTCGGGAGTCGTGAACGCGTTCGATGCCGCGGTTGCGGAGGACGTCGGCCGTGTATGCGGCGAGATCGACGTGCGGCTTCGGATAGGAGCGATCGACGTAGCGCGCGTCAAAGCGCTCCGCCACCTCTTCGCCGACTTCGAAGCAGCAGACGCGGATCGAAGGTCCGAGCCACGCCTCGGCATCGGCCCACGTGTTGCGGTCGAGCGTCTTGCCGACGATGTTCTGCACTGCACCCCGCCAGCCTGAGTGAATGTTTGCCGTGATGTGGTTCCCCCGATCGAGTACTGCGACCGGCAGACAATCTGCAACCTTGATACCGAGCGCGACGCCGCGCTGCGCGCTCCAGAGCGCGTCGCAGGAATCGCATTCGCGCCAGGTTTTTTCTTTGACAGCGGTGGCAACGTCCACACCGTGCACCTGCACGCAGGTGTTCAGCGACGCGTCGATCCCGAATCGCTCGCGGATGAAATCGGTGATCCGCTTCGCGACGCCCTCATTCAGCCGGCCGTCGAAATCGCGAGTCGTGTAGAAGAGCGCCGCGTTGGTCGCGACGACGATCCGCCCGAAGGGCGAATCCTCAACGATAAAATCAGCGGATGCGTCAGCGATTGGTCCTTCTTGCGGCACTCCTGTCCCTTTCCGCCTGCGTCACAACGGCGCGACACGATATCGTGATTCGGAACGGCACGATCTACGACGGAAGCGGCCGCGATCCGATCCACGGCGACGTCGCGATCGACGGCGACCGCATCGCTACCGTCGGTGCGGTGCACGGCCGGGGCCGGGCCGAGATCGACGCGCACGGCCTCGCGGTTTCGCCCGGTTTCATCAACGTGATGAGCCAGTCGACGGAGTCGCTCATCGCCGACGGCCGCGGGATGTCGGACCTGCTGCAAGGCGTCACGACGGAGATCCTCGGCGAAGGCGAGTCGGCCGGTCCGCTCACGCCGGCGATGAAGAAGGAGTGGCTGGAGTCGGAGGCCGACATCAAGTACCCGGTCGAGTGGACGACGCTCCGCGAGTATCTCGACTGGATGGTCCGGCGCGGCATCTCGCCGAACCTCGGCTCGTTCCTCGGCGCCGCCACGCCGCGCGTGAACGTCCTCGGCCGCGAGAACCGCGCGCCGTCCCCTGAGGAGATGGAGCAGATGCGCGCGATCGTCCGCAAGGCGATGGACGACGGCGCGTTCGGCATCGCCTCGGCGCTGATCTATGCGCCCGGCGCCTACGCGAAGACGGACGAGCTGGTGGAGCTGTCGAAGGTCGCGGGCGAGCGCGGCGGGATGTACATCTCCCACATGCGCAGCGAGGGCGATCATCTCCTCGAAGCGGTCGACGAGCTGATCGCGATCTCGCGCGACGCGAAGCTCCCCGCCGAGATCTATCACCTCAAAGCGGCGGGCGTGAAGAACTGGCCGAAGATGGACGAGGTGATCGCGCGTGTGAACGCCGCACGCGCAAACGGGCAGCGCATCACGGCCGACATGTACACCTACACCGCGGGTGCGACCGGTCTCGACGCCTCGATGCCGACGTGGGTGCAGGCGGGCGGCTACGAGATGTGGCGCAAGCGGCTGATGGATCCTGCGACGCGCGCCCGCGTCATCCGGGAGATGCGGGATCCCTCGCCCGACTGGGAGAGCCTCCTCCGGCTCGCCGGCTCCCCCGACCGTGTGCTCCTCGTCGGATTCAAGAACGACCAACTGAAGCCGCTCACCGGAAAGACCCTCGCCGAGGTTGCGAAGATGCGCAACGAGTCGCCGGAAGACGCCGCGATCGATCTCGTGATCGAGGACGGCTCGCGCGTCTCGACGATCTACTTCCTCATGTCGGAGGACAACGTGAAAAAGCAGATCGCGCAGCCGTGGGTCTCCTTCGGATCCGACGCCGAGGCCTCGGCGCCCGAAGGGGTCTTCCTCAAATCGAGCACGCACCCGCGCGCCTACGGCAATTTCGCGAAGCTCCTCGGCCAATACGCCCGTGACGAACACGTGATCCCGCTGTCCGAGGCAGTGCGGCGGATGACCTCACTCGTCGCGACGAACATCAAGCTCGCCGATCGCGGCACCCTCGCCCCCGGCGCCTTCGCCGACGTCGTCATCTTCGACCCGGCCACGATCGGCGCCCACGCCACATACGAGAAGCCGATGCAGTACGCCACCGGCGTCGTCGACGTGTTCATCAACGGAGTGCCCGTCATCCGCGACGGCCAGCACACCGGCGCAAAACCCGGGCGGGTGGTGGTGCGGGGGAATTAGCGCACGTACTACGCGCTAGCTCGCGCGCAGTTCGATGATTCGGGAGCGGAGCTTCTCGGTGACCGCGAGGCCGCGGAGGAGTGAGGCGGTCTTTTCGAACTCGATGATCATGGCTTCGACGGCGCGGGAG
>DASXIH010000372.1:0-2543 GCA_036498125.1 Thermoanaerobaculia bacterium | reverse complement strand
CGAGGGATCATTGGAGCAGCCGCGCAGAAGGTGCACCGCATCGCGAGACGCTCCGCTGATCCCTCGCTTCGCTCGAGATAAACTGCATGAACGATCTCATCAACCTCATCGCGCACTCCAAGCGCCTCGTCGTCCTCACCGGCGCGGGATGCAGTACGGAGTCGGGGATTCCGGATTACCGGAGTCCGGGCGGTGCGTGGACGCGGCACAAGCCGATCCAGTACGCCGCGTTCGTCCGGAGTGCGGAAGTGCGGCGCCTCTATTGGGCGCGGAGCTTCCGCGGCTGGCCGCGGTTCGAGGCGGCGCGGCCGAATGACGCGCACCGTGCGCTCGCGGAGCTCGAGACGCGCGGCAAAGTGCATCAGCTGATCACGCAGAATGTCGACGACCTCCATCAGGAGGCGGGAAGCCGGGCGGTGGTGCAGCTGCACGGGCGCAACCGGCTGGTCGTCTGCCTCGACTGCGGCGGCGAGTTCCCGCGGGCGCGGGTCCAGGCGCGGCTCGCGGAGGCGAATGCCGAGTGGCTGCACGAGACGAATCACCTCCGCGGCGACGAGGCGGACTTCGCGCCGGACGGCGACGCGAACGTGGCGTCCGACCTCGTCGGGCGTTTTCGCGTCGTCGAGTGCGAGCGCTGCGGCGGCGTGCTCAAGCCGGCGGTCGTCTTCTTCGGCGAGTCGGTGCCGCGCGAGAAGGTGGAGCTGTCGATGAAGCGTGTGGACGAAGCCGACGCGCTGCTCGTCGCCGGCTCGTCGCTCACCGTCTGGTCGGGCTTCCGCTTCGTCAAGCGCGCCCACGAGCGCGGCCTCCCGATCGCAATCGTCAACATCGGCCCGACGCGCGGCGACGATCTCGCCACGATCAAGGTCGAGGCGAGTTTGGGCCACGTCTTGCCGCTCGTAGCCGAAGTTTATCCCGAGCGTAGCGAGGGATCTTTGGAGCTGCGGGCCTAGAACCCACACTCCTCGCGAGATGCTCCGCTGATCCCTCGCTTCGCTCGGGATAAACTTCTAGGGAGCTCGTAGCTCGATTAGGGTGATCTCCGGCGTCATGCCGAGGCGGAACGGCAAGAGCCAGTAGCCGGTGCCGGTGTTCACGTAGAGCTGCGAGTCGCCGGCGCGGTAGAGGCCCATGTGGTAGCGGAGGAAGAGACCGGCCAGCGACCAGTGGAGCGGCCGGAATCCGAGCTGGCCGCCATGGGTGTGCGCCACGAGAGTCAACGCGAAGTGGCGCGCTCGCGCGGGATCGAATGCTTTCGGCTGATGGGCGACGACGATCGGCAGCGAGCCCGGCGGCGCGCCGGCGAGTGCGCGATCGAAATTCGGTTCGAGGCGCGGGTCGCTTGCGGCGAAGTCGGAGACGCCGGCGATCCAGAGGCCGTGGACTGCGGTGCCTTCATTGACGAGGAGCCGGATGCGTGTCCCGTGCAGTTTGTCGATCACCTCGAATGGCGCGCCGTACATCTCGTGATTGCCGAGGACCGCGACGAGGCGGATTGAGGGATCGAGCGCCGACGCGCCGCGAAGCAGCTTCGGGACGAAGTACGGGTCGTCGTCGATCATGTCGCCGGCGAGGACGACGACGTCCGGCCGCTGCGCCTGCGCGGTCTCGAAGAACTGCCGTAAACGCGACTCGCGCGTGAAGAGGCCGACGTGCAGGTCCCCGAGCTCGACGATACGCGTGCCGTTCAGCGCCGGAGGGAGGTTCGCGATCGTGACCGGCACGTGCTCGACGCGGATCGGGACGACCGCGTCGTAGTAGCCGGCGACGCCGCCGACGATGACGATCCAAAGGAAGACTTTCGACGGTGCGTGTGCGAACGCCGTGAACTTGCGGGCTCGGAACGGAAGCCAGGCAACGGCGATCAGCGCGAGCAGGACGGTGTAGACGATCGCGAAGCATTGCCAGGCGAACCAGGGAGGCCCGAGGGTCGCGCGGATGAGGCGAGAGAAGTCGGTGCGCGCGTTCAGGATCGCGAAGAACGGCCACATCGCGTTGCCGAGCACCATCACGACCAGCGTCCAGCGCCGCCGCCGCGGATGGATGCGCGTCAGCCCAGCCCAGGCGATCCAGTTGACCGGGACGAAGATCGCGAGGGCGATCGCCAGGAAAAGAAGCGTCCTCACGTGCGCCTCACATAGAACTCACACTCTACGCATTGAGTGCATGGCACCCCGTCCGGCAGATTGCCTCGCATGACGCCACTCCTCCTTGCGCTGACTCTACTCAATACTCCCGACAGCCAGGTTTTTAGCATCAACTCGGCGATCCTTGGCCAGACGCGGCGGATCGACGTCCACTTGCCGCCGTCTTTCAGCAAGACAGGTCCCGATCGCCGGTACCCGGTCATCGTCGTGTTCGACGGCGAGTATGTCTCGCGCGCCGTCGTCACCACGAGCGGCGAGCTCGCCCGCTTCGGCCAGATGCCGGAGGTCGTGGTCGTCGGAATCGAGAACCGCGGTGGCTCTGAGGAGCGCGTCCACGATCTCACGCCTCCCGGCATGTCGGTCAGCGGCAGCAGCACACACGAGGGTGGCGACCAG
>DASXIH010000371.1:0-11266 GCA_036498125.1 Thermoanaerobaculia bacterium | reverse complement strand
CCGCAAGATGGCGCGTGGTCAGGATGCGGCTGCCGACTATCTCGTCCCTAATGGGACGGCGGCGCCCTCGCAGCCGCATATCGAAGCAACCACCGGCATCGCCATCGGCACCTACCTCCTCCAATGCCCCGGCAGCGGCCTCCCGATGCGCTGGCCGAATCCGACCGCCACCTTCCTCGCACACGGCACGCAGCCGAACGCGCTGAATGGCGGCGTCACCGCTCTCCAGCGCGGACTCGCCGCGTGGACGAGCGACGGCAGCTCCAACGTCGTGTATGGCTATGGCGGGTCGACCGGCGTCGCACAGGCGTTCATCAGCAGCGACAGCGTGAACAGCGTCCAGTTCAACGATCCGGCAGGCGAGATCGCCGGTGCGTACACCGGCACCGGCGGCGACGTCCTCGCGATCGGCGGCGCATGGTGCGGCGGCTCGTTCAACTACAACGGCGAGACGTTCGCGACGATCTACGAAGCCGATCTCGTCGTGCAGAACGGGATCTCCGGTCCCGGCATCTCCGGCAACGGCTTCGATCACGTGCTCGCGCACGAGCTCGGCCACACCCTCGGCTTCCGCCACTCCGACGACCCGCCGGCCGGCGGCACTTTCTCGACGACGGCGCTGATGAACTCGAGCGTCAACTTTAACAACGATCCGACGGGCGCGGCTCTCCAGGCGTGGGACCGCGAGGCGGTCGCCGCGG
Organism: Thermoanaerobaculia bacterium; assembly: GCA_036498125.1. GTDB lineage: Bacteria > Acidobacteriota > Thermoanaerobaculia > Gp7-AA8 > Gp7-AA8 > DASXHZ01. The sequence goes on along the minus strand of DASXIH010000371.1, from coordinate 10,565 downwards.
TCTATGGAAGCGGCTCGACGCCGACTCCGAACCCCACGCCCGGGCCGACGCCGAATCCCGTTCCCTTCCCGCAGCCGAATCCGCAGCCTTGTACGCCGCCCTCGATCCTCGTGCAGCCGCAGCCGGCGTCGATCACCGGCAACGCAACGGCCACGGTGTCGGTCATCGCCGCGGGAGCAGGACTCACATATCAATGGTTCACCGGAACGAGCGGGATCGCCTCGTCGCCTCTGAACGGCGCGACGCAAGCGCAGATCACGGTGAATCCGTCGGCGACGACGAGCTACTGGGTCCGCGTCGCGAACGACTGCACCACCGTCGACAGCAACGCGGCGGTTGTCACGGTCAACGGCTGCCCGCCGGTGCTCCTGACGTCCGCCGGCTCCTCGCTGACGTCGATTTTCGAGGGAAAGTCGGCGACGCTGACCGCGTCCGCGACGACCGCGAGCACGACGCTGCTCTATCAATGGTTCAACGGAACGAGCGGCGACAAGTCGCATCCGATCGGCTCAGGGGCATCGGTCACCGTGTCGCCGGACCAAACCGCTTCCTACTGGGTGAACGTCACGAACGAATGCGGGGCCGCGGCGTTCAGCGACACGATCACGATTCTGGTCGCCCGCTGCGACGCACCCGACGTCATCGTTCCGCCGTCCGGCGGGTCGTTCGTTCCGGGCAATTCGGTCACGCTCTCCACGATCCTCACCGGATCGCAGCCGATGTCGTTGCAGTGGATCCAGAACGGGTCGCCGGTCGTGAACGCAACGACGTCCACCGTGACGGTCGGTCCGCTGTTCGCCACCTCGTCGTTTGCGTTGCACGCCAGCAATGACTGCGGCGAGTTGACGACGACGCCGGTCACGTTCACGGTCGCGCCGCAGTGCATCGCGCCGTCGATCACGGTGCAGCCTGCGTCGCAGAGCATCGTGAATGGTGGCACGGCGATCCTGACCGTCGCCGCCGGCGGAACGGCGCTCACGTACCGCTGGTACGAAGGGCAGGTCTTCGACTTCACCCGTCCGGTCGGGGCCAGCGCGCCGTCGTTCGTCACGCCGCCGCTCGAGGAGGAGACGCAGTACTGGGTGCTCGTGGAGAACGAATGCGGCAGCGTGAATAGCGCCGCGGCAACCGTGACTCCGATCGTGTCACGGCGCCGCGGCGTCAAGCATTGACGCAAAAAATCAGGACGCCTCTTTCAACCGCTTCTCCAGCGAGTCGATCATCGCCTTCGACACCTGTTCCCTCGGGAGCGATTTGGCGTAGCGGATCGTCTCTTCAAGCGTCTTCTTCGCCATCTCCTTGTCGCCCTTCGCGATGTAGATGTCGTAGCGGGCTCGCAGGATGGTGATCTTCCGCGGACCGTATGCCTTCGCGAGCGCCCGGTCGGACGCGGCGAGCGCGTCGTCGAAGCGGCCCATCGCCTTGTAAGCGAGGGCGAGGCGCGACGGCGGGTTGTAGTCGTTCGGGAAGTCTTTCGCCGACTGTTCCAGCATCGGGATCGCCTTCTCCGGCGTCTTCAACATGATGTAGAGCGAGAGGCGATGCGGATCGTAGACGGCGCGCTGCTCGGCGGTCTTCGCCTTGGCAGCTTCGCCTTCGAGGTACGCGATCCACTCGCTGCGCAGCTTCGCGGCGCCGGCATCGTCCTTCGCCGTCTCGCGTGCGGAGACGAGCGAGTCGTACAACCCCGAGCGATCGTCGCCCGAGAGCGGGATCGACTTATCCATCAACGCTTCGCGGGTAGCCTTTTCGAGCGTCTCGAGTGCCGCCGCCCGTTTCGGATCGTCCGGCTTCAGCTCCGTTGCGCACGACAAGCCGCCGCTGGCGACGTTCGCTCCCGAGACCGTTCCGGCGAGGCGGGGATACAGGTCAAGCGCCAGCTGCGTGCAGTGCGCGTTCTCGTTCGCCATCATCAGCGAGAAGATGGCCAATTCCGCGCTGCGGCCGAAGTGCACCCATTTCTTGGGCGCCTTCGCGATCGCCTGCTCGTACGCCTTCGCCGCTTCGCCGTACTTCTCCTCATTCGAGAGCTTGTCGGCCGAGGCGAGCAGCGAGTCGGCGGACGAGAGCGTCTTCGACCGGTACGTCTTCTCGCTCTCGTCGAGCAGTTTGGAGAGTTGCGGGACCGTCGCGCCGCCGGCGTAGCGGAGCACGACCGAATCGTTCTTCGGATTCACGACCAGCAGCGTCGGCCAGACGTGGATCGGATACTTCGCGAGGAAGGCGGCGTTCGAGGCTTTTTCAGTGTCGATGGCGAGCCAGACAAACTGTCCGGCGTACCGCTCGAGCGCTTTGTCGGTGAAGACATAAGCGCGCATTGAGCGGCACGTGTGTCACCACGGGGCCCACGCCTCGACGAAGATTGGAACGTTCTTCGTCTTCGCGTGAGCCACCGCCTTCGAATAGTCGTCGTCGATGAAGGGCAGCACTTCCTTCGCGCGCGCGAGCGGCGCGAGGGTCAGCGCTGTCAGCAGGAGCAAGGTAGATCGTCTCATAGCGGTTGAAATTACATCCACTTTGCGAGCCAGTCGGCAACCTCTTTGTAAAAGTAGCGGCTGTTTTCGGCGTTCAGGATCCAGTGGTTCTCGTCCGGCCAGACCAGCAGGCGCGACGGCACCTTCATCCGCTGCAGCGCCGACCACTGCATGAGCGTCTCGTTCATCGGGACGCGGAAGTCGTGTTCGCCGACGCTCAGCAGCTCCGGCGTTTTGTAGTTGGCGGCGTACGCGATGGCGCTCTGATCGCGCCAGACCTTGCTGTCGCCCCACGGCGGGCTGAGGTTCGCGAGCTCGCGGTGATAGATGCCGTCCGAGGTGCCCCACTGGCTCTCGAGACTCGCCTCGCCGGCGTGGCCGATCAGGCACTTGTAGCGGGTGGTCGACGCCTCCATCCAGTGCGCGAGGTGGCCGCCGTAACTGGCGCCCGCCGCGGCCTGCCGCGTCCCGTCGATGAAGGGGAAGCGCTTGATCGCTTCGTCGGCCGCTTCGTTGATGTCGTTCGCCGGGCCGCGGAGCGGGTCGCCCTGGATGGCCTGCGCGAACCTCTCGCCGAAGCCGGTCGAGCCGGTGTAGTTCGTCATCAGCAGGACGTATCCCGGCTTCGCGAGGAGGTGGTAGTTCCAGCGGAGCGAGATGGCGTCCTGCCACATATTCGCCGCGCCGCCGTGCATCAGGACGAGCAGCGGGTACTTCTTCCTCTGGTCGAAGTTCGGCGGGAGGACGATGAAGTTGTGGATCTTCGCGCCGCGCGACGAGGTGAACCAGAAGTGCTGCGGCGCCTCCCAGTCGATCTCCGCCGCTTTCGCGACGTTGAACGAGGTCAGGTTCTTGTGCGACTTGGTGCCGAGGTCGATGCGCACCACCTCGGCTGGATTGATCGACGAGCCCCAGCGTCCGATGAGGACGGGTGCGCTTTTCGCGAACTGAAGATCGGAGTAGACGCCGCCCTCCTGCGGGATCGCCTGCGCCGTCGTCCCGTTCGCGCTGACGGTGAAGAGCTTCACGAGTCCGGCGTCTTCGGCGGTGAAGAGGATCGTCTTGCCGTCCGGCGAGATCGTGTAGCCGCCGACCGAGCGATCGCTGTTCGCGGTGAGCACGCGCCGGTTCTCCATCGACGGAAAGTCGAACGCGACGAGGCGCTCGAGGTTGTAGGGCTTCCCGTTGTTTGCGCCGAAAGTGGCGTAGAGCGTCTTGCCGTCGGGCGAGAAGCGCGGACGGCCGTAGCTGCCTTCGTCGTGCGCGATGAGCTGCGGCTCGCCGTGGAGCGCAGACATTCCTGTCTGCGTGGCCACCCGATAAAGATCGACCGGCACCTCGGCGTACGCCGCCGTGTTCTTCTTCGTCGTTACCGCGAAGACGATCGACTGCCCGTCGGGCGACCAGACGGCGTCGATCTCGTCGCGCGATCCTTCGCCCGGACGGCCGGAGAACCCCGGCTCCGCGACGAGCTTCGTTCCCGCCAGGAGGTCTTTCGCGTTGGAACTGCCGTCGAGCGGTTGGACGGCGAGGTGCACCTGCTGGTCGTCGAGCCAGCGGTCCCACTGCCGGATCGGGAACGAGTCGTAGACACGGACGTGGTACTTCCGGTCCTTGTGCTCCTTCGCCGCCTTCTTGTTCGCCTCGTCGTCGGCCGCGCCGGGATAGACCGAGGTCGTGAAGAGGACCGCCTTGCCGTCGGGCGAGAACTGCGGCGACCGCGCGCCGGTGGAGATGTTCGTCACCCGCTGCGCCTCGCCGCCCGCGAGATCGAGGATGTAGATCTGGCTTTGGTCGTCCCCTTCGCGCTTCGCCGAGAAGGCGAGACGATGCGAGTCCGGCGACCAAGTGACTTCGCTCTCGGCCGCCTTGCTGAACGTGATCTGGTGCGGGGCGGCGCTCCCGTCGGCCGGTACGAGCCAGAGGTCGGTGCTCTGCTCTTTCTCGTCGTACGACGGGTCGACGACCGAGAAGACCGTCCACTTTCCGTCCGGCGAGATCACCGGCGCTCCGACGCGCTTCATCAGCCACATCGTCTCGTGCGTGAGCGGCTGTTTGGCGGCCGCGGTGAGGGGGAGGAGAACCAGCGCCGCGACGAGGCCGGCGCGTTTCAAGGTGAGCATTCTCATGGCGCGTGAGCCTAACGCATCAGGCGTCACCTCCACACGCGCATCTCGGTCGTCGTCTGGACTCGAAGCCGCGACAGCTCGTGGAACCGGTAGGCGACCGGATTGCCGTTCAGCTCCGCCGGCATGAAGCGCCAGTTACGGATCGTCCGTTCGATCCCCGCGCGCCGCGCGAGGCATTCGGGCGTGCATGCGGGCGTCAGGAAGTAGAAGTTGGTGACGTTCCCCTCTTTGTCGACGGTGAGGTTCACCTTGTACTTTTCGTTTCTCTCGAGCTCCGGATCGCGGTCGCCGATCAGGAGGGGAGGCGCGACGCATGGAAAGTTCTCGTCGTACACCGCGTCGGGCGCGACGGTCATGCCGGTCAATTCGGCGATCTGGCCGCGGTCGTCGCAGCCGATCCATCGCGTTCCGTCGCACAGGAACGTGATGTGGACGCCGTTGAGGTCGCGCGCGAAGACGAGATAGGTGAGCCCCACTTTGAACTCGATCCCACAGTCGCCGCCGCCGTATGCCGACCACACCTCGTAATGGTCGTGCGCGATCCCCTTGATGCTCTTGACGACGGAGAGCGTCGTCTTGCGTCCGTAGTTGATCCCGATCTGTTGGTTGTGAACATCCGGATACGTCCGTCCGAACGGAGCGTCGACCCGTTCCACGACTCCCACGAAGACGTCCGCGGATCGTTCGATCTGCTTCGGGAGGGGGGAGTGGATGCAACTGCAGGCGAAGGCTCCTCGTGCGTCGAGGAGCAAGGCGAGCAGCACGAAGAATCTCCCGAGGGGTCTCATGGTGCGGCGCGAAGGAGCTCAGCGACCGTGCGTTGGCTTGACACGACGGAGCATCTCCGAAAGTCGAATGTGCGAAGCAAGATCTTCTCGTCGCTCTTTTTCGGTAGGCCAGTCCCGCAGCGTGCTCACGTGGTGCCGCAATTCATCCCCGACGCTCAACGCCTCCGCCGCGGTCATGTGTGACTTCTGTTCGCTCCACCGGCGTCTCTTCAGTGCGGCGATGGCATTCCAATCGCGCCGCGCGAAAGCGATCAGGTCCTCTTTGCGCACGAGACGAGAATAACAGCTCATGGCGGAGCAGAAGCGCGAGAAGCAGCAGCTTCATGCCATGATCTTCGCATGCAACGCACAGCATTGATCACCGGCGCTTCGAGCGGAATCGGGCTCGAGCTTGCGCGTCTCTTCGCCGCCGACAAGTGGGACGTCGCGCTCGTTGCGCGAAGTGAGGGGAAGCTCACCGAGCTCGCGACGGAGCTGCAGAACGCTCATGGCATCACGGCGCGTGTGATCGCTGCTGATCTCGCGAAGCCCGATGCATCGGCGAAGATCATGGAGGCGCTGCAAGGCGTCGAGATCGAAGCGCTCGTGAACAACGCCGGCTTCGGCCTCGGCGGCGAGTTCGCCGGTACGGACCTGAACGCGGAGCTGGAGATGATCCAGGTGAACGTGACGGCGCTGACGCACCTGACGAAGCTCGTGCTGCCGGCAATGGTTGCGCGCCACCGCGGCGCGATCCTCAATGTCGCGTCGACTGCCGCGTTCCAGCCGGGACCGCTCATGGCCGTCTACTACGCGACGAAGGCGTATGTTCTCTCGTTCTCCGAAGCGATCGCGGACGAGCTGCGCAACAGCGGCGTCACCGTGACGGCGCTCTGCCCCGGGCCGACCGAGACCGGGTTCGCTGCCGTCGCAGGAACGGGATCGTCAAACCTATTCACGATGATGCGCCCCGCCGACTCGAAGAGCGTCGCCCGCGCCGGTTACGAAGGGATGAAGAGCGGCAAACGAGTCGTCATCCCGGGCGCGAAGAACAAACTCCTCGCACAGTCGATCCGCGTCTCGCCGCGAAGACTAGTGACGACGATTGTGCGTAAGATGAACGGGTGACGCGGCCTAGTTCCCGATCGGCGGTTCTTTCGGGGGGGCGAATGCCGCGACGGACTTGGTCTGGTTCTCGTACACGTCCACTTTCGTGATCTCGAGTTTCGCGAGCGGCGTTCCCTGGGGGTCGGTCGGGACTTTGCCGAAGATCCGGATCACCTCGGCGCCGAGGCTGACGGAGGCGAATGGGGTGCAGTGCTCGTCCGATTCGGTCGAGGGGCCGAGGGTGATGTTGAACGTGAGCGTGTTCTCGCTGCAGACAGTCAGCATGGCGGCGACCGCTTTCTGCTGGTGCTCGGGGACATACGGAATCGCGGCGGCCTTCTGCACGTCGCTGAGCGGCGCGGTCTGAATCTCCGCGCGGATGCCGCGAACGACATGCGAGACACGGGCATGGTCGAACGCGCCAACCCGGGCGAGGTGCACGAAGTTGCGCACCGCGTTCGGCGACGCAGTGTGCAGGAGCTCTAATCCGAAGTCGCCCGCGTTGGTCCGGACGACGACCACCGTGTCGTGGCTGCTGTCGAGATAAGTGTCCGCGCGGCGGGAGAGCGCGGCGTCATCGGGCTTGACGAACTCGGGGTCCTCCAGGGCCAGGAACGCCGAGGCCATCGAGTCGGCGTTATGCTGCGTCGGGTTGTCGTAGACGCTGATCAGCTCGTACTTGTGGTCCTTGTACATCGGGACGCCCTTCTCGCTGGTGAACGTCTCGACCTTGTCGAGTCCGACCTTGTCTTTCGGGCCGGTCGCCTTCACCTCGAAGATCGTCTCGCCGGTGGTCGTGTCGCGGATCGTGAGCGACTGCGCGAACGGGTGGAGATGCGCGGCGGCCCAATGCAGCGACGAATTCATCGGAAGGCCCATGAACCAGGTGATGTCGCTGTGGTTCACCTGGCGTCCCGGCGGCACGACCCAGTGGCCGGTGACCTTGTGTCCCTGCGGGTCGGTGTAGTCGGAGCCGGTGCCGACGGCATTCGGCGCGCGCGGCAGCGTGAGGCAGCTCGTCGTGTGATCGACCGGCTTTCCGTCGCTCCCCGTCACCTCCGCCATCGCCATGTTCGGCATCGCCATGTGCGGCGTCGTCATCGGATTGTTGTCGAGGATGACCGTCCCCGAGGCTCCGACGTTGAAGAGCGGTTTGAGCGGCGTCTTCAGGTCCTTGTCACGGATGTACGAGATCGTGACGCGGTGCCGCACCTTCATGTTGTTCGGGTGCTCGATGTTGTGGTTGAGGACCTGCGTGAAGAGGTTGAGCGGCTCGTTCGACGCGAGCGGATACGCGAAGCCGTCCGGGAACTGGGCGTTGATCATGCCCTGCGAGAGGGTGACGAGGCGCTGCTGCGTGTAGCGTTTGAGGTTGAGCATCGCGCTGTGCTTCGCCGCGTCGAGATCGACGTTCACGTGGCACATCAGCTCCGGCAGCTGCGGCGTCTCGCCGTCTTCGCCGACCATCTGTGTTTTCACACCGACGATCCAGAGGAGCTCGGGCGGGTCCTGCTGCGCGTCGATGTAAATCGCCTCCGTGCTGCCCGGGCCTTCCATCGACCGGTACTTCTTGTCGATCGTGTAGGTCGGCGAGAGGTAGACGTACGAGCGGACGAGCGGAGCATCGTCGGCGAAGGCGGAGAGCGCGACGAACGCGAGAGCGAGGGAGACGGGGAGCAGCTTCCGCATGGGTTGGAGAATCATCGTTCATGTCTCCACATTCCGGTCATCGCGATCGTTCCTCCTACGGTATCCAGGAGCACGTCCCACGGCGTGCTCGTCCGCGTCGGTGTGAACGATTGCAGGAACTCGTCGGTGCTCGCGACGCATACCGTGATCGCAAGCGCAATGAGTGCCCATCGGAGCGTGAAACCGGAGCGGCCCTCGCGGACGGCGCGGAACGAGAGGGCGGTCAGGATTGCGTATTCAGTGAGATGCGCAGTCTTCCGCATCGCGACGTTGATGATGTGCAGAGTTCGCGGTGGCAGGTTGCCGAGGAGCGCCGTGAGCCAGCCGGAAGTGTGCGGGGCATCGAACGTTCGGCCGGTGGCCTGAATGATGATCGCCGCCCAGACCACGACCGGCAGCCAGTAATAGATGAGCTTCCGCATTCGCTCTGGATCGACAGCCTATAATCGATCGCTCCCGGTCATGCCTGAAAACATCCAGTTCACGGTGTATCAGCCGAATGTCGCGCCGCAGCACCTTTCGTTCACGCAGCAGACGATCACGCTCGGCCGCGCGTCCGACTGCACGATCCCGATCCGCGACCGCTTCCTCTCGCGCCACCACGCCGAGGTCATTTTCAGCGGCGGAGAGTGGGTCGTGCGCGACTGCGGGAGCGTCAACGGAACGCTGCTGAACGGCGCGCGGCTCGCCACGCCGACCCCGCTCCGCCGCGGCGACCGCATCGGCCTCGGCGACAGCGAAGTCGTCTTCCACGCCGAGGACACGCCGTCGCAGCTCATCGCGATCGACAGCTCGTCGCATGCGAAAAACATCGCGATCCCGATCCGCGAGGCGTTGAGCGACCAGGAGCGAACGAGTGTCCTCGCATCGCTCGCCATTCAGTTCATCGAAGACCGTCCGATGAACGAGCTGTTCGACTTCATCCTCGACAAGGTGATGGAGACGATGGAGCCGTCGCGCTGCGCGGTTGCACTCCTGTCCACGGACGGGAAGTCGTTCTCCGCGCTGCGCCTTCGCCGCAAGGACACGTCCGACTCGAACGACCTCGCGATCAGCCGGACGCTGCTCGCCGAGGTGGTCGAAGAGCGGAACGTGATCGCGTTCGTCGACAGCGCGCTCGACGATCGGCTCGCGAAGGCGCAGTCCATCGTGATGCAGCAGATCCGCTCCGCCGTCTGCGCGCCGCTGCTCGTCGGCGATGCTGTCCTCGGCGTTCTCTATCTCGACTTCCAGGCGAACCGCGGCGCCGTGACGCACGAAGACGTCCGACTGATCGCGCAGATTGCGCGTTTTGCAGCGGTCAAGCTCGAGACGACGCGGCTGCGCGAGGAGGCGATCGCGAAGGCGAAGATCGACGAGGAGCTGCGGACGGCGTACCGCATCCAGAGCCGGCTGCTGCCGACGAATCTGCCGGTGGTCGACGGCTACGTGTTCGCCGGCGTGAACAAGCCGTGCAAGACGGTGAGCGGCGACTACTACGACGTCATGGTGCGGCCCGACGGCCGGATCTACTTCGTGATCGCGGACGTGAGCGGGAAGGGGATCACGGCGGCGCTCGTGATGTCGGCGCTGGCAACGGCGTTCAACATCTTCGCGCGTACTGACCCGACGCCCGCGGACCTGATGCGCGACCTCAATCAAATGCTCGCGCCGAAGACGGCGCCCTCGAAGTTCGCGACCGTCTGCGCCGGCGTGCTCCATCCGAAGACGGGCATGATCGAGTACACGAACGCGGGGCATGTGCCGCCGCTGGTCGTGAAGAAGGACGGCGTGACGCCGCTGACCTCGACCGACATGGTGGTCGGCCTCTTCACCGCCGCAGCCTACCGGACGCAGACGGTGCAACTGGAGCGCGGGGACTCGCTCGTCCTCTTCACCGACGGCGTCACGGAGGCGGAGGACGAGCAGGAGCGCGAGCTCGGCCTGCAGTCGGTCTGCGACCTCCTGGCGAAGACGAGCGCGCAGGCACCCGAACTGCTCGACGCGATCGACGACCACGTCCGAGCGCACATCGGCGGTCTTCCTGCCGGCGACGACGTCACGATGCTCGCGTTGACGCGGCTTACTTGATCCGCAGCATCGTCCAGTTCGCGCCGTCCCACATCAGCGTGGCGACCGAGTTGTGCGTCTTGCCGAACAGGTCAGCTGCCGCGCCGTGTTTGAACGCGCCTCCGACCCCGGTCGGTACCCACTCCCACGTGAAGTCGGCTTCGCAGCCTTCGGCCGACGGACGGACGTTCGACGCCGTCCCCATCTTCTTCTTCGCAACCGGCACGACGTCGATGAATCCGTTGCCGCGCACGTTGAACCGCGGATCGTCCTTGCCCTTGGTGAGCACGACGTCGTCGCCGTCGAACTTCAGCCAGCCGGCGGCAGCGAGCTGTTTCGTGTTGTCGAGC